>DATCLO010000214.1:0-1786 GCA_036563875.1 Cyclobacteriaceae bacterium | reverse complement strand
CGATTTTTTTGTCTATGAAACAGCTCTGAACCAATTTACCACTATTCACGTGGGGAAAATTAGCAATCCTGTGTTATTGCACACGGATTTTCCCCATCCCCCAAGTATCGTTATCTTCACGGCAAAACATTATTAACCAATCGAATACACCATGCCTAAAGGATTCTTCAAGGTGCCAGTCCCCAGAAATGAGCCGGTACTTTCTTACACTCCGGGATCGCCCGAGCGCGAGAAACTCAAACAGGCCATCAAGGAGGCCCGGTCGACGGTTGCCGAGATCCCGATGTTCATCGGAGGAAAAGAAGTGAAGGGGCAACGAAAAATTGCCATCCGGCCACCGCATGATCATCAGCATACGCTGGGATATTTTTTCGAGGGAGACGTTGAGCACGTTGCCGAGGCGATCAAGGCTGCACTTAATGCGCGTGCAGAATGGGCGAGCCTGAGCTGGGAACAACGTGCGTCAGTATTCCTAAAGGCCGCAGAATTGCTAGCGGGTCCCTGGCGTTACAAGATCAACGCGGCTACGATGCTTGGCCAATCCAAGAATGTCTACCAGGCGGAAATTGACTCGGCATGTGAACTCATCGACTTCCTCCGCTTCAATACGTACTACATGGCGGAGATTTATTCAGACCAACCTGAGTCGGCATCGGGCGTATGGAATAGAACAGAATACCGTCCCCTCGAAGGCTTTACGTTTGCTTTGACACCATTCAACTTTACAGCAATAGCCGGCAACTTGCCGACATCCATGGCGATGATGGGCAACACGGTCGTCTGGAAACCCGCCTACACTCAAATCTATGCTGCCCATGTGATCATGCAGGTGCTGCGTGAAGCAGGCTTGCCCGATGGCGTGATCAACCTGATCTACGTGGATGGACCTTTGACGGGTGATGTGATTTTCAATCATGCCGACTTTGCAGGAATTCATTTTACCGGCAGCACCGCCGTGTTCCGTAGTATCTGGAAGACCATCGGCAATAACATTGCCCAGTATCGTTCCTATCCGCGCATTGTCGGTGAAACCGGAGGAAAAGATTTCGTCATGGTGCACCGCAGCGCTGACGCGCGGGAAGTAGCCACCGCACTGGCGAGAGGAGCGTTTGAGTACCAGGGGCAAAAGTGTTCAGCTGCCTCGCGCGCATACATTCCATCCAACCTGTGGGAAGAAGTTCAGGAGCGGTTGGTATCTGATATTAAGAGTTTCCGAATGGGTGGCGTTGAGGACTTGGGAAACTTCATCAACGCCGTGATAGACGAACGTGCGTTTAACAAAATAACAGGATACATCGAGCAGGCAAGAAAGAATCCGAAGAACAAGATTATTGTCGGCGGTGGATCGGATAAGTCGAAGGGATATTTCGTCGAACCTACGGTCATCCTTACAGAAGATCCTTCATCAGTCACGATGTGCGAGGAAATCTTCGGTCCGGTTCTCACTGTCTACGTTTACCCCGAGGATCAATATGAAGAAACTCTCGCGCTCGTTGATCGCACATCACCCTATGCGCTGACGGGTTCCATTATGGCAAGAGATCGTTATGCTATCGACCTGGCAACACGGCGTCTCGTTAATGCCGCGGGCAATTTTTACATCAATGATAAGCCTACCGGCGCAATAGTGGGTCAGCAGCCCTTCGGCGGTGCAAGAGCTTCCGGCACCAACGACAAGGCGGGTGCCCGAATGAACCTGTTGCGGTGGGTATCGGCCCGGGTCATCAAGGAAACGTTTGTCCCGCCCACCGACTATCGTTATCCGTTCCTTGAAGAAGCGTAGCGG
>DATCLO010000213.1:0-27138 GCA_036563875.1 Cyclobacteriaceae bacterium | reverse complement strand
TGGAAATGATCGAAGGCCTGCGCCCCATTACGTCGGGAACGATCATACTCGACGGTATTAATGCCGTTCAACACCCGTACAAAATCAAGGAACGCATCGGGATACAGCTTCAGTCGTCGTCGTTCTTTCAAAACCTGCGACTCAATGAACTCATTGAAATGTTCGCGGCCCTCTATGGTTGCAAAGTCGATCCTCTTAAACTGCTCGACGACGTAGGCCTCAAAGACAAAGCCCGCGCGATGGTTAAGGAATTGTCGGGAGGGCAGAAGCAACGATTCTCAATAGCAACAACCCTTGTAAACAATCCCGTTGTCGTGTTCCTTGATGAACCAACAACCGGTCTCGACCCTCAGGCGCGACGCAACCTTTGGGAATTAATCGGACAGATTCGGGAGAGAGGTACCACGGTTGTGCTCACTACGCACTACATGGACGAGGCACAGTCGCTGTGCGACCGCATTGCGATCATGGACGATGGCAAAATCGTTGCGCTCGACTCACCCGGCCAGCTCATCCGGCAACTTCTGGCGCGAGGATTCACACCGCGGACGGAGGTGCATGCGGCTACACTGGAGGATGTATTTCTTGACCTGACGGGAAAAACGCTGAGAGACTAATGAAGACGGTGAAGTCATTCCTCGCGATGGTGAAGGCGTCGCTCAAAATGTTTATGAGGAATAAGGGAACGATCGTGTTTAGCCTGTTGCTTCCCATGGTTATGCTATCCGTCTTTGGATTCCTATCCAGTAATTCCGGTCCGGCGATCCGCCTCGCCATGACAAACCATTCGACAACAGAAATGGCGGCGGAATTTGAAAAGGAACTCGTACAGGTAGGCGCTTTCAGTATTGAGACTCTTTCCGAAGCTGAGGCAGCGGATGCCCTCGGAAAAGGACACGTAGACCTTCATGTGATCGTTCCGGAACGCTTTGGAGAGATGAAGGATGGCAGGCCGGTGCCCGAACAAATTGAAACGCGATTCAACAATGGAAAACCTCAGGGTGCACAGATCGCCAACCTTGTCATCAGCCAGATTGTGAACAGCCTCGACAGAAAGTTCACCGGTAACGCGCCCATGCTTAGTATAAAAACCACAGGTGTAACAGTCAACGACCTCGGTTATTTCGACTTCGTGTTACCAGGCATCCTGGCCATGACCATCATGCAACTTGGAATTTTCAGCGTTGCGTTCAGTTTTGTCGCGTGGAAACTCAACGGAGCACTGCGTCGTATTCAGGCCACGCCCATACATCCGTTCCAATTTGTGCTCGCACAAGCGATAGTCCGGCTTATCGTAGTCATCATGACCGCCACTGTACTGGTCGGCTTTGGCGCCTGGTTTTTCGATTTCCACATGATGGGCAGCTACATTGACTTTGCTCTGGTGTGCATCATTGGAGCGCTGATTTTCCTGGGTGTGGGATTTTCCATCGCCGGATGGGCTCGCGAAGAAACTCAGGTTGCTCCGGTTGCTAACCTGGTGCAACTGCCTCTGCTGCTTTTATCGGGAATATTTTTTCCCGCAGAGGTATTTCCCAAATGGTTACAGTCGGTTACCAACTTCCTGCCGCTAACCTACGTCGTTGATGCGATGCGAAAGATTGCCAACGAGGGTACCTCTTTATGGGAACTTCCGGGAGACCTGCTGGGGATGTGTGTGTGGATGGCTGTTACCTACACCATTGCGGTTAAGTTGTTTCGGTGGGAATGATTGTTTAGATGCAGTTGCAGTCGCGGAGCTAAGCTAAGGTTTCTTGAACAATACGTTATCGACACACCACGCTCCTGGTCCCGTGAGCAGGAAGAGCAATCCGAACAGGGCAAACATGAAGGGATGTTGATCTTCGTACCAAAACCTTCCGTTGCCCACCATGAACGTGATATAGCAAAAGGTTCCAATGGTCAAGAGTGCACCAACGCGTGTGAACAATCCCAGCGTGAGAAGGATACCGGCGATCAGCTCGGAAGCCTTTCCGGCGTAGACAAGAAACTTACCCGAAGAAGTTTTGAATGTATCCCATTCCACATAGGTACTCATGAGCTCCGGCCTGAAAACTTCGTGTCCATGGTAAGCAATCAACAGGCCGACTATGATTCGAAGCAGGCCGACGGCCTCATTGGAAGGATGGGATGGGGGAGCGAAGATCTTCATTTTGATATTGGGAATCGTATTGATTTGCAATTAGTGATTAGCGATTGACGAATAGTGATTAGTCCTTACCCATCATCGATGTGTGAGTACGGCCAAATCGAAAATCTAAAATCGACAATCGCTAATCGAAAATCAAAATCCTCTATCGTCCGCCGACGGCCCATAGATCGACGGCACCGGTATATTATTCAGCCTCATATACACGGTAAGTTGCCCACGATGGTGAACCCAATGGTTCAGGGTAGATCTGATGATCTCTTGTTTCGTTGAGGTGAACACAACCTGACCGTTGCTCATCAGATGGAAAGGCTTGGCCAACTCATCATGCGTAACGTTCGTCAAGGCGCGTTTTGCACCTTGGACGTTTTCTTCGAAATGCTTTACCAAATCGTCCGTAGTCGCTGGCTTAGCGTGCGAGAATGTCGCCAGGTCGATCGCTCCGTCGTCAATGATATGGGTTATCCATTTGGGCATCTCAGCAACAAGAAGGGACAGATATCCCATCTGCATCGACTTTTCATGTGGTTTCCATTCAGACAAATTCATCTGAATTCGTTCAAGACACTTACGCGTGGCAGGTACCTCAGATTCCAGTTCAGCTAAATACTCCTTTCCAAGTTCAACCGTTTTCATAGGATATCGTTTTATCCATCGAAAATAGCAAATCATTCTTACCTTTATATGACCACCCATTAGCGATGATCAACATACAGGACTTTTTGCGCAATACACAGGTATTCAGAAAGTTCGAAGTGGACGACCTCCAGTTTGTAGAAGTGGTTTGCCGCGTTGATGATGATAGCATGGAAAACCAGTGGTGGCATAACAACTTCTTCAGCTATTCCATCGCCGGCAAACTGCTCGTTAAAACTACGCGGGGTGAATATGTGCAGGGAGTTGGGGATTGCGTGTTTGCCAAAAAAGGCAGCGTAGTCTCAGCAGAACACCTGGAAGCGACTGACTTCTGTGAGCTGCGGATTTTTGTCCCCGACGAGTTCATTCGGTCGGTTTTTCAAAAATATCAGTTGCCCGCACTGGTGCCCCGGCCTGACACAACGGATACGCTGATCCCTCTTCCGGAAAGCGATGTGCTGGACACCTATTTCCATTCAATGCTTTCCTACTTCAAGCAGCCGGTTGCTCCATCTGAATCGCTGTTAAAGATCAAGTTCGAAGAACTCCTGGTGAGCATTATTTCAAATAACCTCTCCGAACCACTGAACAATTTTCTTCGCGGGTTGTGTCTTTCGGGCAAGTCGTCCATCAAAGGCGTGATGGAGGCTAACTTTTTCTGCAACCTGACACTGGAAGAATTTGCGAGGCTGTGTTGCAGAAGTTTGTCTGCTTTCAAACGAGAGTTCAAAGAGATATTCCACACCACACCGGGTAAATGGCTTCTTGAAAAGCGACTCGAGTATAGCCACTACCTTCTCAAGACCACGGATATGAGTATCGATGAAATTTGCACACTGAGTGGTTTTGAAAATCGGTCACATTTTAACCGGACTTTCAAAGAGCAGTTTAACATCAGTCCCGGAAAACTGGGAAGGAAAATGCGTGAACACGCCTGATAAACCTCACAGCACCTTTTTTTGTCCTCAGGGCACCTTCAATCTTTTTTCGACAGTCTAGCTTCGCCTGTGTGATCGTCGGATCGCATTCGCCTAATGGCGACTCACAATCACTCATGGTAATTGTCGAACCAAAATACCACTCACATGAAAACCCGCATTTCACTTTTGTTTATGGTCCTTACGCTCACTGTGATGGTGGGGTGTAGGGGACAGGAACCTTCAGACCAATCACCGGATGAGTACTCCGCAGACATCGCCTATGCCTGGTTGAATATGCAACGGCGACTTCTGAATGGAACGCCAGGTATACTTCCTCACACGGCAGGTCGAACCTACGCCTACGTGGGCCTAACATTGTACGAGTCTCTCGTACCTGGGATGGAATCATGTCAATCCCTGGGGCCGCAACTTAACGGTGGTGAACTACGACTGCCAATGGCAGAGGAAGGGACAATATACTATTGGCCGGCAAGTGCAAACGCTGCGTTGGCTTCAATACTCCGCGCCCTTCTGCCGCACACCCCACCAAACCTTGCTTCATCAATCGATTCTATGGAAATGCATTATCACGATCTTTTTCAGCAGGAAGTAGATCCTGAAATTCTGCAACGCTCCGTCGATTTCGGTCAGTCGGTTGCCGCGGCCATTTTTGAATGGTCTACCACCGATGGAGCGCGGGACGCCTACAAAAGTCCATTTGCCGATGACTATGTACCGCCCACCGGACCTGGCAAGTGGGTATCAACGGGAGAATTCCCCTTTGATCAGCCGGTATACCCGTACTGGGGAAGTTTACGCTCTTTCGTGAACGGAAGCGCTGACGCGACGCAGCCGCCGCCACCGCCTACTTATTCTGAAGAGCCTGGGTCACCATTCTATGAAGCCGTCAATGAGATATACACCATGTCGCAACACCTTACGCATGATGATTCGGTGGTGGCAAAGTTTTGGGCCTATGCTCCGCTCGATCCAGAGCGTCCGCTCAGCTTTGAAGGGACTGGTCATGCAGCGAACATGGCCGTACAGGTAATGAAGAAGAAAAACTACACGCTGGAAGACGCGGCTGTCTTGATTTGCAAACATGCCCTGGCCGGTCATGAGGCAGGTATTTCGTGTGTGAAAACGAAATTCACTTACAACCTTGTTCGACCCATCACATACATCCACAATGTTTTAGGACACCGCCAATGGAAGCCTGTAATACCGACACCTCCATTTCCGGAATACACGTCCGGGCACGCCGCTGTATCCATGGCATACGCCGCAATCCTTGAAGCCGAGTTCGGTACCAACTATGCCTTTACAGATCACACATTCGACGGTACGTTTGGGCCGCGAAAGTTTGAATCCTTTGAAGCGTACGCAAAGGAAGCCGCTTTGTCGCGACTCAAAGGAGGGATTCATTATCGCTTCGCGATGGACGCAGGTTTGAAGCAAGGGAGGATGGTCGCCTCAAAAGTTCTTCAACTCAAATTCAAGAGGTAGCGGGAAAATCGATCTGGACTGGATGCGAATCGACTATTGATACAGTGCCAGTATCCATGACGATAACGCATCCAGTGCAGTTGGAGAAATGGTTTGTTCAATAGCACTGTACTCAGCAGGTGAACCTGTATGCGCTTCCTGAAACAAGTGGTTCAGGCCAGGCAAAACCTTCACCGTGCTTTGGGTGTTGCCCCCGCGTGTTAATGCCTGCATGACGGCTTCGGCATTTGGCACCGGAGGCACCTGGAGGTCCTTTTCGCCGAATAGTGCAAGTACGGGACACTTGACCTTTTCCAGTGCGGGCGCAGGATCGTGGCGAATGAAGGTTCGCATCCATGCGCTCGACAACGCCGCGGCTTGCATGTTGACGAATGCATCTTCCCCCATACCACTCTGCGCAAGGATATGCGGATTCGACCTCACTGCGTTGCGCATATACTTCGCAATTTTCGGTTGCAGTGAATCTGGCTCCGAGGTATTTAAGATGATATCAAATACTCCTTCGTTAACAGCTTTCGTACGCTCGATTAATTCTTCTTTAAAACCCATCGTCCTACTGATGACTTCGGATTGCAACGTCAACAATTCTTTGCCGCGGATGCCCGGACCGGCGAGCATGACAATGAATGCAACGTCTGGCGATGCAGCCGCGACAATAGGAGCTATTAGGCCGCCTTCGCTGTGTCCGATCAGCCCGATGCGTTCACTGTTGATCTCCTTGCGTGTCTTAAGGTATGCGACGGCCGCTTGTACATCGCGAGCGAAATCCAATGTCGTCGACGAAGAGAAATTTCCTGTTGAGCGCCCGGTGCCTCTGTCATCAAAACGCAAGACTGCAACTCCCTTGCGCGTGAGGTGGTCTGCGAGCACCAGAAACGGTCGGTGACCCATGAGCTCTTCGTTTCGGTTCTGAGGTCCGCTACCGGAAATAAGAACCACCGCTGTGAAAGGCGCGCCTTGCTTTGGTAGCGTAAGGGTGCCAGCCAACGTAACGCCATCAGCAGTATTGGGAAATACGACTTCTTCCTCCAAGTAGGGATAAGGTGGAGTCGGATCCTGGGGCCGCACGACTGTCAGCTTGCTGATGGGCTGCCTTGTGAGGTTCAGAGCAAAGGCCTGTCCCCCCTGACGGAAGGTCCCTCGGACAACGGTGTCGCCCTGAAGGACCCCGACATACTCGATCGCCAGGTTGGTTACCGTTAAGGTCAGTGTATGATTCTCAAAGCGCGTACTTGTGACCGGAATGCCATACGCGCTTTGATCAGGACTGTCCATCGTCGATGAGTACGTGTCGCCCTCGTGGCTAACATGAAATACAAGTCTTAGCGGAGAACCCGGGACGTTGAGCAGGCCATACCAATCACCTGTGATCTGGCCCATCGACGGGGTGAGCGACACTAAAAGAAAGAGCAATACGCGGGTACTTTTTTCCATACACACAAGTAAGGGAAAAAGCCCCGATTTCGCTAGCGTCTTCCTCTTCCGCCCGGCAACCCACGGCCGTTGTTGCTGTCGCCGTTTGAGCGTTGTGTCGTGCCTGACGATCGCTGTGAAGCAGGGGAACTGCTACCTCCCGAACGTTGCTGATACGAGGAGGAGTTGTCCCGCGCAGGCGGGGGCGAAACAGTGCGTTGACCACCACCTACGTTGGATTTCATCGACGGCAAATTATCGCGTTGAATGTTTGGCGTCGATTGCTGCCGTGCGGGAGGCGTGTAGCTCTCGCGACGAGAATTATCAGCACCAGAGCTACCAGAGTTCGACCTTACAGGAGCCGTTCTTGTTGGCGTACTTGGGGTAGTGCTTGGCCTGGTCGTTACCGGTGCACTTTGGCGGAATCGCTCCGTCTGTTCCCGATTCAGTGTAGGACTTTGAGACTGGGGTGTCGGCACATTGCCATCATCAGGCGTTACAACGCGACCCGTACGCACGCGGTCGGGCACGTTGCGTTGCTCAGAGAGACTACGTTGAGGCACCTGACGCGCGGGTGTCACAGACGTCCGTACCTCGCGAGACGGTGTGGATTGCAAATCCGTTCTGCGTCGGCCATTGTCGACGTTGCCGGAGGGATTCGAATAGCGGTTATCGTTTCTTGTTCGACCGTTACGATAGTCGGCATAGCCACCAGGGTATTTGGAACGATAGTGTACAATCTGCGTATTGTACCGACGATGTACGATTACCGACGTGCGCCTGTGAGGATGATAGATGGTATGCGCATACACGATCCTCGGCGTAGGGCAAACAGAGTAATATCGGTAGTAAGGAATCCAGTAAGAGTAGTAGTCATAATAATATATGGGTCTCCAGGGTCTCCACCAGTGAGGCCTGCGGTGCCATCCCCAATGCGACACCCATACCGTGTAGTGCGGACCATACACGTACTGCACGATAGGCCACGACCATACATTGACGACAACGGGGGTAGCGTATGTACCGGCATAGGTACGCACTTCGCGTGTGGGTTCGATGATGGTAGTGACGCCGTAGATGTCTTCATCGCCAGTGATTTGAAGAATGGCCTTGCCGTTGGCCAATTTCTCCAGGGAGATCACAGCGATGTCCTGTTCTTCAGTCTCAGAAATCACTGCCTGAAGTACAAAGATGTGCACGTTCTTATCCTGGCGGGAAAGAACCCGGATGTAGTCGATGTATCCGTCTCCATTCAGGTCAAGGTTGTTGACCTTGCTGTCAGGTGTATTCAACAGACGCTCGAATTCCTCGGGTGTGGACGACTTCCGGAACAGCTCAAGAGCACCTTCCAGACTAAAATTGTCGCCTGGGACTTCAGCCTCGTATTGCTGTCCAAAGGCTACCAAAGCAGACGATGCCATTAGGACCGCGCCAAGGAGCCATTTTAACCCAGAATTTTTCATAACCATGACATTTCTATCATGATTAAAAACAAAGAACGAGCCAGAATTGACGCACCGGAAAAGGCCGTTCCTGAGCTTGCCGAATGTTTTTTACAGCGATTTCAAATATTCAACGAGGTCAGTTTTTTCGGTTTCTGCGAGGTTGAGCTGTTTGAAGGAGTTGTAGTGGCTTACGACGTCCCGAAGGGTCGGAAACCGTCCATCATGGTAAAATCCGCGTTTTCGAATCCAAAGACCTTTGAGTCCCTGAGTAACGTACGTGCCATCAGGCGAACGGCTGGATTGGAAATCGTCGATTCCGATCTCGTCGGCCGTATGTGCATTCCATCCGGGTTCGGTAAACAGCGGCGGTACATGGCACGTTGCGCACCGCGCTTTACCCGTAAACAGTAGTTGCCCACGCACAGCAGCCTCGGCATCAAACGACCCTTCCGGCGGCTTCGGTGCCGGGATAGCCAGCTTTCCTTGCCGGATTTGTCGGGGCTTTCCCGCTTGGCTTTCCCAGGCGAGTTGCATTCCACGAGCATGATTGCCGAAAAAATGACGACAATACCCGGAGATAATCGGAAGTAACAATGTTTTCCCATACTTGTAAGGTTTAGGTAACCTACAGAGTATGGGTGCGACATGGGGGACACAGGTTAGATGATAACCGGAGAAAATGGTTACAGTGCGCCATCAGGCGGTCGATGGAACACTCAAAAACAGTTTTTTGTTGGTGCTTTGACCCGACTGTAAAGGAATCAAAGGAAAGGCGACGATGGCGCTTAAGAAGAAAGTGAAGTATTCGATATTGGAACTGGCCGCTGTGCCGGCCGGTCTGGAACCGCGAGATGTATTTGAGAATAGTCTGGAACTGGCCCAAAAGGCGGAGGAGTGGGGTTACACACGATTCTGGCTTGCCGAACACCATAACATGATCAGCATAGCAAGTGTCGCCACCGTGGTACTTATAACCCACATCGCTGGTGGCACGCGCACTATTCGGGTTGGATCTGGTGGGATTATGCTGCCGAACCATTCGCCACTCGTTGTTGCCGAGCAGTTTGGCACACTCGGGTCGCTGTTCCCTGGACGGATTGATTTGGGACTGGGACGGGCACCTGGAACCGATCAGGAAACAGCCCGCGCCATCCGCGCCGACCGAATGATCTCGGTGTACCGCTTTCCGGAAGAAGTGGCTGACATCCTTCGCTATTTTTCTCCCGACAATATCGATTCCCCAGTGCGGGCGCCAGTTGCAGAAGGAGTGGACGTACCAGTCTACATACTCGGTTCGAGTACCGACAGCGCAATAGTTGCTGCGAAGATGGGTTTACCTTATGCCTTTGCCAGTCATTTCGCCCCGACCCAGCTGTTCGAGGCACTCAGCATATACTACAACAATTTTCAGCCGTCACCCTATTTGTCGGAACCATACACCATCGCGGGGGCAAATGTCGTCATTGCCGACACCGACGAAGAGGCCAATCGGATCTCCACCTCTCTTATCCGCATGGCGCTGGGTGTTCTCACAAATAAAATCGACTATATCCGTCCGCCAGAAGAGCCCACACCAGAGTTGATGGCGCTAAAAGAAAGCCCTGCCTTTGAACGAATGTTCCGTTACGCTTTCATCGGAGACCCGGAAACTGTAAAGGAGAAGACAAGAACATTCCTTGAAGAGACAGGCGTTGATGAGATTATGGTTGTGTCTCATTTTTATGATCATGGGCAACGGTTGAAGTCGTATGAGTATTTCGCCAGGGTGATGGCCGAGCTTTCGCAGAAGTAAGTTAACGATACAACAACTCATAATACTCCTCCAGCATCCTCTTCACCGCAAACTTTTCATGCGTCGTAAGGATGCTTTGTTTCATCATCTCTACCCATTTGTTCCTGTCGTTGTAGTAGGTGGGCATCACCTGGTTGAGGAGCACGTCATGGAGTGCTTTCATATCGTGTTCATCCAGCTTCTTCTCATCTTTGTCTTCATATCCGTCGCCGATTTGCCATCCGTTGACACCGTGTTGACAAGCTTCGGGCCACCATCCGTCGAGGATACTTAAGTTGAGAACGCCGTTCATGGCTGCTTTCATTCCTGATGTACCGCTGGCTTCCTGGGGACGACGCGGGTTGTTGAGCCAGACATCGGCGCCGCGCACGAGCATGGAGCCTATTGTCATGTCGTAATTCTCGAGAAATACTACTGATCCCGGATACTTTTTCGTCATGGCAACAAGATTGGCAACGATCGACTTGCCGCTGTCGTCGAGCGGGTGCGCCTTTCCGGAGAACACGATCTGCAACTCACCGCTTTGGAAGAATTTATCGGTTAACCCCGGATCACGGAAGATGAGGTCGCTGCGCTTGTAAGCTACGGCGCGTCGTGAGAAACCGATAAGTAAGGAATCTGGTTTGAGTTTCACCCCTGTGCGATCGGCAACAAAATCGATCAGCGCCCGCTTGTTTTCCTGGTGTATTGCCCACAGATCGCCCTTGCCCTGACTCGCCGCGTCAACCATGCGCTGATCGACCCATGTGGGTTTGTGGATTGCATTGGTGATCGCGATAATTTCTGCGCGGTCTTTTACGCCTTTCCACATGTTGTTTGCTGTCACACCGTGCAGCTGTGCTACTGCGTTAGCCTTGCGCGACAACCGCAGGGCCCCGACCGTCATGTTGAAAGGTTTGCCACCCAGATCGGCCAGCTGTTTGCGTGAGAAGACGCCAAGATCAGCGCCCATGTAGAAGAGCCGGTCCAGGTAATGTGATTCATTGCCCTGAATTACGGGTGTGTGCGTCGTGAATACTATCTCGTTGCGCGTGGCCGCAACAGCATCAGTATACGATTGGCCCGCTGCCATTTTTTCCCTGACCAATTCAAATCCCGCAAAGAGGGCATGACCTTCATTGAAATGATATACATCAATTGGAATATTCAGTGCACGCAGGGCTCGAACGCCACCGACGCCCAATACCATTTCCTGAGCTATGCGTTCTTCGCCGAACCATCCGTAGAGTTGTCCACAAATCCATGCATCTTCATTCCCTGGTAGATCAGTATCGAGAAGATACAGCGGTGCGTTTCCGAACTCCTCGCACAGCCAGACTTTACACTTTACTTCGCGCTTTCGGATAGTCACGGATACGGTGACTCCTGTATCCTTCAGGAACGGGTATCGGTACACGGGATAGGTATCCACAGGTCGCCCATCAGGCCCGATGATCTGGTCCGTGTATCCCTGCTTCCACTTAATGCCGATGCCCACGATAGGGAAGCCGTGGTCCTTTGCGCCCTTGAGGTAGTCGCCCGCCAGAATGCCAAGACCACCAGCGTACGTTTTGAAATCGTTCTGAAGGGCATACTCCATACAGAAGTATGCCACACGGGGAAGGGATTCAGAGGCCATAGCTACACGTGCGATATCCGACTGATAATATCGGCAATGACTGTTGGAAAAGCAGCGTAGGTCCAGGGTTTTCTTTCAAAAGTCGCGAGGGCCGTGGACGGATTGTTGAGGTTCCGCCACACGGCCTTCAGATGACAATAACGTGGAAGCCTATTCGCTGCGCAGCGAACGAACCGGGTTCATGCGTGCAGCGCGCAGGGATTGATGTAACATGGTGAGTATTGCAACAGGCTTACCATGGAAAGAAGCAACTGTAGACTCTACGTCGTTTGAAGTTGCAGCACCTGACTCATGGTGCTGATGAATTCTACGAACTCTTCAACCCTGCTCTTTGCCACTGCGTTGCCCTCCTTAGTCAATGCGTAGTATTTCCGAACACGCTTGCCGATGTTTACCGTCTCGGTTTTCAAAATTCCATCCGCTTGCATTCTGTGAAGGGCAGGGTAGAGGGACCCTTCTGTGAGCACAATCCGTCCATCAGACAACTGCTTCACACGCTGGGTGATCTCATAACCATACATCTTCCCATGGTCTTGCAGGACCTTGAGAATGATGGTCTGAAGGGTACCCTTGAGGAGTTCAGGGGAATGCATAATGCCTCAATACATAAAATTTCTATGTATAAGACGCGGAGGCAAGCCCGGTGGTTGCATTGGCGTGCAAAATTTTCCCGAGCGGTACTTGGCTACATGTTGGCGGCTATGGGTTGAGGCACCTGGTCGGGGTAGTATACGATTCGCCAGACCCTTCCGTGCTGGGAATCGCAGATGTACAGGGAGCCATCTGGCCCTTGAGCCAGGCCGGTGGGGCGGTATTTCGCGCTACCCGGTGCAGTGATGGGTTCGGGACCCGCGAATCCATCTGCAAAAACCTCCCAATCGCCGGACGGCTTTCCGTCTTTCATCGGAACGAAGACAACCTTATAACCCTGCTGCTCGTGACCAAGGCGGTTCCAGCTGCCATGGAAAGCGATGAAGGCCCCGTAGCGGTATTTTTCGGGGAACATGGTTCCATCATAAATGAGAATATCATTAGGACCCCAATGTCCGGGGAATCCTACAAGCGGCTCCTTAAAGCCTTCGCAGCGGTCAGACGTCTTGCCATCACCACCGTATTCGGGGTTGGTAAAGAACTTACCTTGCATGTGATCGTAATAGCAATACGGCCATCCGAAATTGTCACCTTCATTTACGTCGATAAAGATTTCGGCGGGCAACTCGAGGTTTTGCTCTTCGGTAAAGATAGCCGGCCAGTAGCGGTGGAGATCGTCACGACCGTGGGCTGCTGCATACAGTTTGTTCGTGTGTTTGTCCCATGTAAGTGCTACCGCATTGCGTATTCCCGTAGCATAGCGATGGGCAAGATCTTGTGTCTGATTGAGTGTGTTATCATCAAACTTCCAGATACCCGCGCGTGCCTCAAGTTCCTTGCACGGATCATCGCCTTTTGAATCAGGAGTGCGTAGCTGTATCTCGCAGTTGTTGCTAAGCGAGCCAACGTTCACATACATGCCACCCTTGCCATCAAAGGTGAAGGGCTTTTCCATGTGTCCCTGACCATCGACCAGCGTGACGATAGTATCGCGCCCTTCATCCGGCAACAACTCGCCATCGCGAAGGCGCGACCGATAGACGTGGGTGCGATCAGAATAGTACAGATAGCCGTTATGAATTTCGATACCGGTTCCGCCGATCTCACTAAATCCCTGTATGATATCTGCTCGACCATCTCCCGTTGTATCACGCAAAGCCATTATTGCCTTACCATCGGGGTTCGGGCTGCGCAAATGCACGTATATGTCGCCATTGTCGTTAACGACCAAATGCCGGCCGCGTCCCAGTGTATCCACAACTACGATTGCCCCAAATTTTTCGGGAAGCGTGATGCCTCCGTTGTCCGCATCCGGAATAAGGGCAACTGGCTCCTCTTTTTCTTGTCGGCCGCAGGCGACCAGCAACAGAACCAGAAGAAAAAGGTTTAGTTTCGGTATCATCGGCACTCTTTGTTAGTTGAAAGTATGGGTTGCTATTCCTTGTGTTCGAAACCAAATTAACCTGAAAATTTCGGTAATCATAGGAGGTAGGGTTGATCGGTAATTGTTGATGATCGGCAATTGAAATGGCAAAGGATTTGTTTCAATTTCCTTGAGGGCCACGCCAAATGAGACACCCTGTGATCTTGCTGGCAATGGGAAGCGCACAACCTTAGAATCGACGTTAGCCTCAACCGGAATCGCCGGTTAATGGCTCGGTATGAACTGATTGAATAAACTATACACGATCAAAATCTCCTTATCGGCCGAACAGCAATGGTGGCGATAATTTTCAGATTTTGCGTGGTGGTACCATCTCCAAACGCGATACCCCATGTAGAATTCGCGTTAAGTTCTGACGAACACGTATAGGTAAGTGCCAGAAATCCGTAAGTCTGATGAAAGTTCGCGACACGGTGGAAAAGGTTATCGTAGATCGACTTAAGTTCGTCGCGTGAAGGAAGGAACCAGTCGTCATAACCATTGATCACTGCATTTGCCGCGAGCTGTACAGGCGTATCAGGATCGGCGCACCCCTTCGCAAGGATAAGGTCTGTATTTTCTTTGCCGGTACCGATGTCTGTTGATGTTCCGCCAACCAGAGTCTGATAACAGCCCCATTCCAGATCCACCCAGGGATCATTGGTGCCAGCCCATCCTTTCGGCGCAAACTCAAGATAACGCCATCCGTTGCTGTAGCTCCCTTTGTCGTAAAACACAATGCCGCCGGCAGGTCCTTGATCTCCTATAAGGTACACTGTATTTGTTGGTGTGGTGAACGAATGTTCCGAACCATAACCTGTTCCCGTACTATTCGTTGCGAACGCACGGACGTAATACGTGGTGTTGGGCGCCAGGCCCGTCATGAGCGCGCTAAAACTGCCTTTGCCACTACCGCTTAGTATCACATTATCATTCTCTACATCAGGATTGGGGGATGTATCGTACACGATCCCCCGTGCTGTGACAGGAGACCCACCGGACTTGCTCACCTTCGCACCGCTAACGGCACTCATCGACGCAATGCCATAAGGTTCCACAGCGTCAATTATCAACGGCACGCTTGGAGGCACAGGGATCTCCAGAACTTCGATCGTCTCTGTATAATATGGATCACATTCACCATCGGTAATCTTCGTTCTGAAGTATGCAGGGAATTGTTCCGGGACATACTTCATCGTATCGTACGTCCTTCCCGGGATGTCACTCCAGTTTATCTGATCGTGCGACAATTGCCACTGTATCTGACCTCGCCAATCATTTACTTCCAGATAGACTGTGTCATCCGGTTCTATCGAAAGCGTATGCTGCGCGTTTGCTGTGAACGAGGCAACGAGCAGGAGCGTAACCACTATATGAAAAAGGTAACCGTATCTCATGGAATAAAAATCTTAACGACGTGCACATCCCTGCCGATGCTGATCCTTAGCAAGTATATTCCGGTTGGAAATTCTGACGTACTGAGATAGTGCTCGTCCGCAACAATTCGATCGGTTATAACGGCAGCACCACGCGTATCGAGCATCTGGACCGTGGCGTCGTGCAGTCGGCCCTTGATTGTAATCCCCTCGCCGGAGTCGCTTGACTGAATCGTAAACGGAATTTCCGTTTTTGACGGTACGGATGTAATGATACCGGCAAAAACGGTCACGTTGTCGGTCGCTTTACACCCCGCGTCATCCGTGACTGTCAGTGTGTACGTCACATCACCGCTTGCTGCGGTAACCGTTGGTGTTTCGACAGCAGGGTCTGACAGGTTTGTCGAGGGCGTCCAGGAATAGGTGTACGGCTCGGTTCCGCCAGTAGCTACAGTCTCCCCGCCCAGGACGACCGTTTCATCAGCGGAGAAAACGACATCCTCGCCCGCGTCTGCAATCAATTTGGGCGCTTGACCTGATGAAATAGCGTAGTGGTGCGTCTGCTGGGCAAGACTGGACGTGGTAGCCAGCAGGCCGGCCAGAAGGAAAAGGCAGCCGAGTCCGGTCGTTGAAAAAATATTGGTCATGACCGCAAAAAATTCATCTTAAAATATCGCAGGCGAAAATCCGGCACAACTCCGTAGGCTGACAGCCCGACGTCAGTCATGTACTATCGGCACGGAAAATTAAAATCCCGCCGTTTAGCTAAACATATGGCTACTTGGAAGTACGCGAAAGCGCCGAACCGGAATGTTGTATATAATGCTTAGATGCATCCAGGAGCGTCGCTACCCAGAATGAATTTTCGTTTTCCTTCAGATAGTCCAGGAATTTGTTGTGCTTGTCGAGATCGACGTTGATAGGGTGTCCGCCGCCCACACCGTGAAAAAGAATCACTAACAAAGCATTTTCCTTGCGCGCTTGTTCAGCCCAGGCGATAAGCTGGTCGGCATTGTTGTTGTCAACGACATAGCAATTGAGGTTTGTCAAATCAAGAGAGTCGGCGACATTGAGTTTGCCACGTACTCCACGCATCGAAACGAACTTATCGCGGATGGCTTCGATGAATGATCCTTGTCCGGTCTCCGTATCGCCGCAGGTATAGGCAAAGGTTCTTTCCATCTTACCATCTATCGCGAAGAGAAAAGCATTCGTCATTTCGATTTCCCGAACGATTTCCTCGGTCGTGTACTTACTCAGGTCGTTGGAAGGTGACACCCATTCACGCCCGGGACCTGAGCCAATGCATGGATGAAACAGTGTATGGTTACCCAACTCATGACCTTCACGCGCCGCTCGTCTCCAATCGGAGATGCGATTTTTACTGCCCGGAAAGGCGGCCGACAAGTAAAAACTTCCCTTAAACCCGTGCGCGTCAAGCGCTGGAATTACATTGTCGAGATGAACGTCGAGCGCATCATCGTACGTGAGCACGACCGCGGCCTTCTTCCCATACCATAACTTTTCGGTGCCTTCCACTTGTCCCTCAAACGGAGAAGCGGGAAGCCCTTCCTTGTTACGAAGGTTTGCATTCACGGGATTATCAGCCCAGGCGTATCGAACGAAGACCGGGTAGGGGACCTCATCACTCCATGCAACGACTGCATTGTTTTCTATTTTGGCCTCTGCCCAAACAAAGTTTCGGTCTTCCCCTGCAATGGCGACTTCATAAACATGACCATCACTGTTGGCAACGAGTCCTGCCCCGACATGATCAAATGATATCCTAACCTTATTGCCTTCGGCCACTGCAGATCGGAATAGCGGTCCTGAATACACGACGTCGGTTCGGTAAGCAAGTTTCTGTGCTGCGAGCGCAAGACGGTCTCCTATAGGTTTCTTGTTGCCCGGATGAATGTCGTTCCATTCGCCGAGATCGATGGCGACGGCCATCGCGGTGTTGGGTTCCGACAAAGCCCGTCGTTGGGCATCGCGTAGCGCAGCCCAATTGCTTTCCCCTGGCTCGTATGTGACTTCCATAAAATTCGGAAGCTGAACAAACAAGAAGGGAAGGTTACCCCACCTGTTGCGCCAGTCACGTATCAACGCACGCTGCAACGCTTCATAGGTATGAGGCCTGTCAGCATTGCTTTCGCCCTGGTACCAGACAAACCCCTTAAACGCATAGGGCAGGAGCGGAGCGAGCATGGCATTGAATGACGATGTAGGCTGGTTTTGCACATTTATGCCGGGCACAAAAGGTGATCGCGGAAACGCGCTCCCCACTTCATACTGCCAGTAACCCGTAAGATCGATCGTATCCCCATCAACTCCGAGGTAGTAAGGCTTATCGGGAACGAATCCTCCTTTGCCTCCATAATTGGTTACGCGGACCGTGATAATGTTTTTTCCGGGTTTAAGAACTCCGGGAGCAACGTCGTACCGTCGTTGAGGATACTGGTATGTCTTGTTGCCAACCTGTACGCCGTTGACGTAGACCTGGTCGGCGTCAACGATGCGTCCCATCGAAAGGCGCACCGTCTTGCCTGTCATCGATGCAGGCACATCAATTTCGCGACGATACCACACAATGCCATCCAGATTTCGTAATCCCTGATCTTCCCAGTAACCGGGAATGCTGATGGTCCGCCAGCCCTCAGGATTGAATGCCGGATCATACCAATTCACGGGACCTGCCAATCCTTTGTCCGGAGGACGCACGGCTTCTGCAGATCGTCTCTTTTCGGCAGCGGCGCGGTTCATTTCGTTGACCCTGGCTGTGTCTTTGTTGCGCTTTATTGTATGTACGATGTCAGGGAAATTGCGTAAACCCTCTTCACTCGTCCACGATTCGATTGGCGTTCCACCAACGCTCGCGTTGATGATACCGATAGGAATGCCGTATGCTTCGTGAAGCTTTTTTGCAAAGAAGTACCCGACTACCGAAAAACGGAGAATGTTCGCACGCGTCGCCGTCATCCAGCTGCCTGAGGGTAAGTCGTTCCTCGGACCTTCAAGGGCTGCAAGAGTGGGAACGGTAAATTGACGGATCTTCGGATAGTCGGCCGCTGCGACGTCAGCAGCGTATCGGTCCTGATGAAGTTCAAGGTAGTGAACCATGTTCGACTGACCGGAGCAAAGCCATACGTCGCCAACGAGGATGTCGCGCAATGTGATGGTCGTATCACGACCGGTAATTACCATGGTATAAGGACCCCCGGCACTTGTAGCAGGCATCCAAACCTCCCAGGAACCATCATTTTTTGCCGTTGTCGATAGCGTCCGTCCCCTGAACTTTATCCTGATCCTTTCATTCGCATCAGCCCAACCCCAAAGTTTAACTTTCGTGTCCCGCTGGATGACCATGCTGTCACCTACAAGTTTTGGCAGTCGGACACCGCCATGCAGGTTCGTAGCTTGAAGAAGAAAAAAGAAAACAAATAGTGCCCCTATACTTCGTTGCATCATGTGGTACATATGTCGGTTCGCCGGCTAAATATAGTGGATAGACCTTGATGATTTGTTGCGTTGCGTAAAGCAGTCCCGCGGTTGCCTTATGGACAATTCTAATACCTTTATATCATGACGTTCACTCCGGTGCTTATCTTTCTTGGCGGCCTGGTCGTCATCACGCTGGGAGCAGAACTCCTGTTGCGGACGGCCTCGCGACTGGCAGCGTTGCTGGGGCTGGAACCCATTGTTATTGGTCTTACTGTGGTGGCTGTAGGGACGAGCCTTCCGGAGCTGGCAGTTGGCATTGCCGCCGCCACGGAAGGAAGGGGTGAGTTAGCCATTGGCAATATCGCGGGCACAAACATTGCAAACATCCTATTGATTCTCGGATTAAGCGCTGCCATACGCACACTGCGGCTCAGGCAACTGAGCATTAAACTGGACGTACCACTGATGATCGCAACATCAGTTGCGCTTGTGGTCATGGCGCTCGACGGACGCCTTAGCCGCTTAGATGGCATACTTCTGGTTGGCGGCTCCCTGGTTTACTTTGTTGTGCTTATCAGAACCACACGGCGCGAAAAGCCAGCCATAAAAAAGGAATACGCCGAAGAGTATAGCACGGGAGTATTGTTCAAGAAAACCGGCCCATGGACTGGCTTGTTCAACCTTTTTGGCCTGATAATGGGGATCGCGCTGACGATCCTCGGCGCTGAACTTCTTGTTGATGGTGCGGTGGCAATGGCGCAAGCGATGGGAGTAAGCGATGCTATAATCGGCTTGACTATCGTCGCGCTCGGCACTTCAGCGCCTGAACTGGCTACGACGCTCGTGGCCACCATTAAGGATGATCGCGATGTGGCCGTGGGCAACCTCCTGGGTAGCTGCATCACGAACATCTTGTGCATCCTGGGGATCACGATCGTCGCATCGCCCGGCGACCTCGTAGTCAGTCCTGAGATTCTCTGGTTCGATCTTCCACTGTCGGCAGCAGTGGCTATCGCCTGCTATCCCGTGTTCCGCAGCGGTCAGCGCGTATCGCGATTGGAGGGAATGATCTTCGTTGGACTTTACATCGTGTACCTGGGCGTGCTGATATTTGTCAGAGCGTAAAGTCTTTATTGCTTCACAATTCTTATGTAGTCTTCGCCTACACGACCTGATAGCTTCAGTATATATGATCCGCGTGGAACGTCTTCGAAGTTGATGGATGTCGTTGTAGGTGAAATAGGAAAATTAACCACAAGTCTTCCACGCATGTCGTACACCTGAGCCTCTCGATAGCGACTGAAGTCGTCGCTGAACAAATCTTTTACTACGGGATTGGGGTACACCCCCGGCTTTTTGTGTGTCTCGTTATGAACAGCCGTAATGACAAGCTGAAGTTCTTCTACTTTTACTTCCGTGATCGACACGCCGGCAGTATTCTGTCCCAGGTCGAATACAAGCCTTGCCACGAGATCGGTTGGATCGTTCATTGTGAAAGTCGAACTAAACGTCTTTTCGGAAGGGGTTAAACTGACTCCGTTGTAGCCGCTGTAGGCATTCCAGGGGTCACTGGCTTTTCCGGCGTAATACGTTGCACTGCGGCCTTCCGTAGCCTGAGCTTTGAAAGAGATGCGATACAGCTTTCCCTGATGGAGCGGAATGTTGTTTTTCACCAACTGGACGTGCCAGGCCTCGGAACCACCATTTGTTATCGTAACATTGAGCTTACCTCCAGAAGCATTCAGCGTACCCGCTGCACCACCCTGTGTGCCCAGAAACCATCCATCAGTGCCCGAAGAGAAATTGCTTTCATAGATCGGAGCAGCGACAACCGGTACGGGGTCAGGCATTTCGTTGTGAAGCAGCGCATCGACAAGTTGTGTGTTGAACTCGCCGGTACTCGGATTGTAGATACCGAAGCCTGCACTGAATTCCCAATACGCCCAACTTAATCCCTGCTCCTCGAACCAGCGGGCCAGAAAGGTTGTCCATCTTTCACGGGAGTCGATATCTGCCTTGTTGTACGCGCCAAATTCGCCAACGTGGATAGGAACGTGATTCGTTTCTGAAAATTCCAAAGCGTAGGCAAACTCGCTGGCCACTGTTTGGCGGTCGGCTTCGGTGTCGTTCCACTTAGTGCCGAGCCAGGCGTCGGCTTGCGGACCAACCCATTCAGCACCCTGATGTGTAAAGGTGAAGGGATTGTAGTAGTGCGGTGAAACGATGATGTATTCATCGTCGGGAAGCTCAAGTTGAGAAATGGCGCCAAGTCCTCCGTACTCAGCGACACCCATGAGCACAACTCGCTCCGGATTCGTTTCACGTATTACCGCCAACGCGTCGGCAAAGAATTCATTCCAGAGGGCAGGGGTGAGGTTGCCATGAGGTTCGTTGAGAACCTCGAATAACAGCATGTCGGGATAGTCCTTAAAGTATTCAGCAATCTGACTCCACTGTGCCAGGAACCGTTCCTTTTGTCCAGTGGGATCCTCATACAACGCATCGTGGTGGTGCATGTTGACGATGATGTGGAGTCCATTAGCGATGGCTGCATCTACAACTTCCTTGATGCGTGCAAGAAAGGTCGGTTCGATTGTATACGGTGGCGTCGAAAGGCTGCGTTCGTCCGTTTCCCATCGAACGGGCAGGCGCACGTGCTGGAATCCCAGGTCTGCAATTATTTCAAAATACTCTGGATCCCACGGGTTTCCCCATTCAGTTTCGGTTGGTGCTTCGAACATGTTGCCCATGTTGATGCCTCGACCCAACCGTTCGTTCATTTCGAATGCCGGAAGACGGTTTTGTGCCGACACTCCAGCAACTATAGCCAGAAACAGAATGGAAACGATTATCCTTAACATGAGGAGCCCATTTGCCTGTAACAAAAGTAGCAAATGCAACTAAGACTTAACACGGGATTTTGTTCGCATTCCGTTTAACCTGGAAGGACAAATTGTATCAATGTTTTGCGTCTGTGATTTCAAAAGCAGATCTCATCTGTTGCCCTTGGAGCGCTCACAGTAGTAGAACGCTCGTACCAGGCAGCCACGGCAAATCCGGTTAATACCCTGAAGGAAGACTAATCTAATTACTCGAACAGCGCCACCACCTTATTATTTTCCTCATTACATTCAGGCACGGTACCGTTAGGATAGTCGTACAGATCAATAATAAGGTAAGGATGCGTCGTGGTGTTACCGCCGACGATGCTGCCACCGTAAGTGCCAGTATCAAAAGATTCACCGGGTGCCAACATGTAGCTGTTAACTTGGAGCGGATAGCCACCTGCGCCTACGGTGCTGGTGCCGTCCGCGTCAACCGAGGCGGAGTTTTGAAGGTTGATTTCTGACAGGTCGACCGTCTCCGTGCCTACGTTGGTAATTGTGAATGACGCGGAGTATGACGTGGCCACCTCTGTCTTCAATGCGACGAAATTGCTAATGACTAGTTCCACTCCACCACCACAAACTTCGAACTCATCAAGCGCTGTCACGGTTTGAGAACCTACGGTTACCGTTAGAGGACCGGTAGTAGCACCTGAAGGAACAACAACGGTAATCCAGTCTTCCGATACATCAGTAACGGTGGCCTCGACACCACCGAACTCCACGATGTTATATTCGGCTATCGGCGAAAAGTTGTTTCCTGAGATTTTCACCGTGATTCCCTCAGCCGCAATCGGAGGGAATGTTTCTGTGACCTCGAGTTCGGCAATAGTAAAGTCATTCGCCGATGTTGTGACTTTGCCATGAATCGCCACCATTATCTTACCGTCCGATGCGTCCTCAGGAACAATAACCTTAAGGGATGTGGCGGTAGCAGCAGTGACTTCAGCTTCCGCACCATTAAACTTAACAACGTTTTCCGAAGCGATTGTGCTGAAATTGTTACCCGATATCGTCACTTCTGTACCAACTACGCCAGAAGTCGGAGAGAATGAAGTAATCGTCGTGTTAAGAACAGTAAACGAAGATGAAGAGGTTGCTTTTGCACCGTTGACGGTGACAGAGATAGGCCCGGTCGTCGCGCCCTCCGGCACAAGTACCTCCAGCGAAGATTCGGTAGCGCTGATTACGGTTGCCGGAGCGCCATTGAAGGATACAATGTTCTGCGCAGCGGTCTTGCTGAAGTTTTCACCGGTAATGGTAACCGTCGCGCCGGGCAAGCCCGATGTGGGAGTGAAATCCGAAATGACAGGAGCGGGGCCCGTGGACTCACTGTCGTCACCGCAGGAAACTGCAAACATCGAAAGGGCCGCACTCAGCAAAATAACGGAGGGGCGCAGCGTGAAATACCTGACCTTCATACAAAAAACTTATGATGCCAATAAGCAACAATCCTCCAAATGAGAAGAGACAAAAGGGGGTTTCCACTTGCAGCGTAAGGTTTGGACAAGGATTCGTCGTTTTGTATTGTTACTACTGGTAGTCCAATCGCTGAAGACAGCGCGTGCAAATCCCGCATACTCGATCAATCGGGAATAGCAAAAAAAAGAATCCGGGGCTGGGGCCCCGGATTCACCCTTCATCCTATCAGCCAATTTAGACTACAAAGATCAGAAGCGGTCAAGGTTCATCACCTTCGTCCAGGCGGCAACGAAGTCGCGAACAAACTTCTCTTCACCGTCGCTGCATGCGTACACTTCCGCGAGCGCTCTTAATTCAGAATTGCTTCCGAAGATCAGGTCAACGCGTGTGCCGGTCCACTTAACTTCGCCAGTCTTGCGGTCGCGACCTTCGAAGACGTTTTGCGATTCAGAAGTTGCCGACCACACCGTGCCCATGTCGAGGAGGTTCACGAAGAAATCGTTGCTGAGTGCTTCAGGACGATTGGTGAACACGCCGTGCTTCGATCCATCCCAGTTCGTATTCAGAACGCGCATACCACCGACGAGCACGGTCATTTCAGGGGCCGTCAGCGTTAACAGCTGTGCCTTATCGATGAGCATGTGTTCGGGTGCTGCCTTGTGGTGCGACTTCACATAGTTGCGGAAGCCATCGGCACCCGGCTCCATGTATTCGAAAGATGCAATGTCGGTTTGTTCCTGTGTTGCATCAGCACGCCAGGGTTCGAAAGGAACCTTGACCTCGTAGCCGGCATTTCTTGCTGCCTTTTCGATAGCCGCGCAACCGCCAAGCACGATCAGGTCAGCCAAAGATACCTGCTTACCATCAGTGCGACCATTGTTGAATTGTGCCTGAATACCTTCAAGCGTGCTCAGCACCTTTGCAAGCTGTTTTGGGTTGTTGACCTCCCAGTTACGCTGAGGTTCCAGGCGAATGCGTGCACCGTTCGCTCCGCCACGCTTGTCGGAGCCGCGGAATGTCGATGCGGATGCCCAGGCAGTTGACACCAGTTCGGAGATTGTCAAACCTGAAGCCAGGATCAATGCCTTCAGACCGGTGATGTCTTCTTCATCAATCAGCTTGTGTGTCACCTCAGGAATAGGATCCTGCCAGATGAGATCTTCTGCCGGTACTTCAGGACCCAGATAGCGCTTCTTCGGACCCATGTCGCGGTGTGTAAGCTTGAACCAAGCGCGGGCAAAAGCATCTGCAAATTCGTCCGGATTATCGAGGAAGCGCCGGGATATCTTTTCATAAATGGGATCAAACCGCAGCGCCAGGTCCGTTGTGAGCATCGTGGGAGCATGACGACGCGAAGGATCGTGTGCGTCAGGTACGGTATCGGCACCCATGCCGTGTTTCGGCTTCCACTGCCATGCGCCGGCCGGACTCTTCACAAGTTCCCACTCATAACCAAAGAGGTTCCAGAAGAAGTTGTTGGACCATTTCGTAGGCGTCGTAGTCCACGCGCCTTCCAAACCGCTGGTGATGGTGTACACACCGTTGCCTGTGCCGAAAGTGTTTTTCCAGCCGAGGCCCATTTCTTCAATAGCAGCAGCCTCCGGTTCGGGACCAACGTACTGCTTCACATCACCTGCACCGTGGGTCTTGCCAAACGTGTGACCACCGGCGATGAGTGCTACGGTTTCTTCGTCGTTCATGGCCATGCGACCAAAAGTTTCGCGGATGTCGCGAGCAGCAGCCACGGGATCAGGCTTGCCGTTAGGGCCTTCGGGATTGACATAGATGAGACCCATTTGCACAGCAGCGAGCGGGTTTTCAAGTTCACGATCGCCTGTATAGCGATTGTCTCCAAGCCATTCCGTTTCTGAACCCCAGTAGATGTCTTCGGCGGGCTCCCAAGCATCTTCGCGTCCACCTCCAAAACCAAAAGTCTTGAAGCCCATCGACTCCAGGGCGCAGTTGCCGGCAAGGATCATGAGGTCTGCCCAGGAAATCTTCTTGCCATACTTTTGCTTGATAGGCCAGAGAAGCCTGCGTGCCTTGTCGAGGTTGGCGTTGTCGGGCCAGCTGTTGAGTGGTGCGAAGCGCTGCAAGCCCATCCCTGCACCGCCGCGACCGTCAGACACCCGATACGTGCCTGCGCTGTGCCAGGCCATCCGGATGATGAAAGGACCATAGTGACCATAGTCTGCCGGCCACCAGTCCTGCGACGTGGTCATCAGTTCATACAGGTCCTTCTTAACTGCCTTAAGGTCGAGCGACAGGAATTCCTTTTTGTAATCGAAATCCTTGTCCATAGGATTAGACAGCGAAGAATGCTGGCGGAGGATGTTCAGCCTCAGTTGATTGGGCCACCAATTACGATTTCGTGTGCCGCCACCGGCCGCTGTTTTCAGCGACCCGCCGTGAAACGGGCACTTGCTTTCGCTGTCATTAACCTGCAATGACTTCTGCGTGGTTGGTGCGTTACTTTCCATAAGATCGTTTATGTTGTTTGGCTTGTTCGTTCCTTATTCCGGCCCCAAGAATAACGGCATTCGTCAAATAAATCAAATTGATTATTTTTATGATTATATAGATATAATCTATGACGCTGATCCAACTGGAGTATATCGTGGCACTGGACGATTTGCGCCATTTCGCTCTGGCCGCTGAAAGATGTTTTGTGACACAGCCGACGCTAAGCATGCAGATTCAGAAACTGGAAGAGGAGCTGGGTGTGAAGATTTTCGACCGTACGAAGCAGCCCGTAATCCCCACGGACGTGGGGACTGGCATTATCGCCCAGGCACGCCGCGTACTGCATGAAGCGCGCATGATCCGACAGCTGATCAGCGAACACAAGGGCATTCTCAGCGGAGAGTTGCACATCGGTATCATACCCACACTGGCGCCTTATCTCTTGCCCCCGTTGTACCGGTATATGCGCGAAAAGTATCCCCAGTTAAACCTGGTGGTGAGAGAGGCGATCACGGAAGAAGTTTTGCGTGAACTCAGGGCCAATCGACTCGACTGTGGGATCGTGGTAACACCTTTGAACGATCCGTCCATTAAAGAGCACGTATTGTTTTATGAGGAACTCTTTGTCTACGTATCGCGCAAGAATGCGCTGGTCGATAAGAAATACGTGCTGGCAGATGAGATCGACCCGCGTCAGTTGTGGTTGCTGGAGGAGGGACATTGCTTCCGATCGCAAGTCCTGAACCTGTGTGAGCTGCAAAAGAGCACGGATGTTTCCTTCCGTTATGAAACCGGAAATATCGAGACGCTCAAGCGCATGGTAGACAGGAGCGATGGCATTACAATTCTTCCGGAACTAGCCGTGATGGAATTCGGAAAGTCGCAGCGAAAGCTCGTCAAACGCTTGAAGAGTCCCACACCAGCACGCGAAGTGAGCATAGTAACGCATCGGGACTATATTAAAGACAAATTAATAGGAGCTCTTAAGGAGGGTATTCTGCATACCATACCACCGCGAATGCAAAAGCTAAATGATAAGAAGGTCGTGGAGGTTAATTATTGATATTGACGGCAACGCCCAACAAAATGTTTACTCAGATTGGTGCTGCCGTAACGCCGCGTCGGGCCCCTTTAGGGGTAAGGGGTGAAATCCGAGAAATCTATCAGTGATTTAAAGATTTAATTGTATGTACTTATAACACTGATTATAAGGGCCTTATATTCCAAATCGCAATATTCTTCCGACAGGGAAAATTTTCTTTGGATGCCAAAATTTGGTACCCAAATTTTATTCCGTTCCCGCTGACCAATACCGCTCCGCCCACTCAAGAAATACAGGCCAGTTCGGGCCGGCTGTGTGTCCTTCATGATGCTGCCGGAAAGCCACGTCGCCATCCGTGAGGGCAGTACCTTCAGGGGGAAAAGTCGTGGTGCCGAGTCCCTTTTTGCCAAGAAGTTCGTACACCGACTCGGCATGGGCTGCGCCAAGGAACATTCCTTTGGGATCCATCCAGCGGTCGCCATTCTCTATCGAGCCCGAACTAATAAACACAGGACGCGGAGCACACAGCGCCACGAGTTCGTGTGCATCAACAGGAAGGTCGTCGGGTGTAAGGGTGGAAGCGTACTTCAGAAAGTTTCCGCAGAACCAAAAGAAGTTCCTGGGGACGACTATGTTCTCAAGCTGCTCTGCGTACCGACGACGCAAAATCTTTGCACCTCCTGCGCCCGATGAAGCGACCAGCGCTAACGAAAATCGCTGGTCGAACGCCATCGCTACCAGAGCAGCCTTACCAAAGCGGGATAATCCTTCAACGCCTACTCGCCGGGAATCAACTGCCTCGTCAGTCTCAAAATAATCCAACGCCTTGCTGGCACCCCACGCCCAGGCGCGTATCGCACCCCAGTCGTCAGGCTTGCGCATTTCGCCCCGGGCTGTCAGGCCGATGATTCCTTCTCCCAGCAGCGTGCCATCATCTGGTTGAACAGTCCAGGGTTCGAGGATCGCATATCCCCACCGTTTCGACAATAACAGCGTCTTCCAGTCATCCTGAGAAC
>DATCLO010000212.1:0-20153 GCA_036563875.1 Cyclobacteriaceae bacterium | reverse complement strand
GGAAACTATCTCGGGCATCGTTTTCTTTTTGCCTGCCTTTGATTCGTAAAACGCCTCAAGCGCCGGACCAGAAAGTACTCTTTCCACGCATCCTTTCTTGCCGCAATAGCATTGACCACCTGAGGAATCGAGAAAATTATGCCCCCACTCTCCACCGATGCCGTGAAGCCCGTTAATCACTTCACCGTTGACCACGAGTCCACCCCCTACACCTGTTCCCATAATGACCCCAAACACGACACGTGCGTCGGGAAATTTTTGCTTTACCACGCCCAGTCGCGTCTCCGCGAGTGCGAAGCAATTGGCATCGTTCGCCATATGCACCTCCGTACCCAGTGCCCGTTCGAGATCGGACTTGAGAGGTTTTCCGTTCAGTGCAGTGGTGTTACAGTTCTTCATCATCCCGGTTTGGGGATCACGCGCTCCAGGAGTTGCTATGCCAACACGTTCAGGCCTGGTCCCGGCAAACTCGGTCATGAGTCGGAACATTTTGGCGATCTGCCCTACAATGTGCTCATAGCCCCGAAACGCTTCGGTCGGGATTCGTTGTCGAAAGAGTACGTTCGGCGACTCACCTGACTCCAGAATGGCCCCTTCAATCTTGGTACCCCCCAAATCAATACCCCAAAGACGGTCCTTGCTCATAGTTCACGAAGAAATACAAACGCATTATCCGCGCTAAATTTTGTCAGAAAAAGTGGATTAAGATAAGAGACTCGGGCGTCATTACAAGACGTGATTCTACTTAATATGCGCGAGTCTGTTCGTGAGTCGCGCTTCCCCAATGTAGGCGTCGAGTGCATTGATTTCGGCTTGCTTCCTCTCCGGGTTCCACCCGGCATAGCGCCCCAGTTCTTCGGCCACTTCAGTCTTCCACCGCTCGACGCGCATGATGTCAAAGTTTACCAATCCGGTCCTCCGAAGGAAAAAGTCCACGAGCGTGACAATCATTTCGTGATGGAAACAGAACCATAGTTCGGACAGGATCAGGGCAAGGTCTTTGTCAATATCCGCATCCATTTGCAGAAAATGCCGGATGATGAGATCGGTTTGCTGTCCGTAATTTCCCACCAGATACTCGGCAACATATTCATTGAGACCTACACCCGAAAGCTGACGCGCAACAGCCCCGCGGTATGCAACGACATCGTCGTAGCTGCCAAATGTGTTGCCTGCAAGGCGAATGCGGTTCGTAAAGCATTCACGAAATACTTCATTACCGAAATGTCGGTTGACGACAAGATCGACAACGCGCTCGGCCATTTTCCGATAGCCCGTTAGTTTACCTCCAGCAATGGATATCAACCCCGACGGAGACACGAAGATTTCGTCCTTGCGCGACAACTCCGATTCGGATTTTCCTTCCTCGTGTATAAGCGGCCTCAACCCGGCCCAACTGGATTCTATGTCGTCAAGGGTAAGGTGAACAGAAGGAAAGGTGTCGTTGACGGCGCGAATCAGATATTCTGCGTCCTCTACAGTTGCCACCACGTGATCCTTGTCGCCGCTGTAGTTTGTATCTGTTGTGCCAATGTAGGAGACGCGTCCGCGCGGAATGGCAAATATCATACGGCCATCATTCACATCGAAATAAATCGCCTGCTGTACGGGAAGCCGTTCACGCGGGACGACAATGTGCACCCCTTTCGTAAGATGAAGGCGTTTTCCACTAAGCGACGCATCGGCAGACCTGAGGTCGTCGACCCACGGGCCCGTTGCATTGACAATTGCCGTCGCACGAATTTCAAGTTCCTGGTTCGTGAGTTCGTCGACCAATCGTGCACCGGAAACGCGTTTATCTTCGTAGAGAAAGTCGCGCGCTGCGAGATAGCTTACGCATATCGCGCCGAGTTGAAACGCAGTCTTTATCACCTCCAGCGTCAAGCGCGCGTCATCTGTGCGATACTCAGCGTAGATGGCGCCACCCTTGATGAAATCCTTTTTCAGCAAAGGCTCATATCGGAGCGTTTGTGTCCGCGTGAGCATGCGTCGCTGATCTGATTTTTTTACATCCGCCAGCCAGTCGTACAGCTTGAGACCCAGCGACGTGATCAGGTAACCCAGCGATTTGCCTTCAGAGAGCGGAAGCAGCATCTTTTCCGGAATCACGAGGTGCGGTGCCAGACTGTGGACGACAGCGCGTTCACTGCCCACTTCCTTCACGAGGCCAAACTCCAGCTGTTTGAGATAGCGAAGGCCACCGTGAATCAATTTTGTTGACCTACTGCTGGTGCCCGAGGCAAAGTCTTCACGTTCGACGAGCGCAACCTTAAGTCCTCGCGACACTGCATCCAGGGCAATGCCCGCGCCGGTGATTCCGCCGCCGATAACGAGCAGGTCGAATCGTTCACTCCTGAGTCGTTCCAGCAGCTGCTCTCTGAAGGTTACCGAAAACCCTTGTGATGCCATTTATTCCTTAGCCCATCCCTTCGTACGTTCAACGGCGCGAAGCCATCCCTTGTACAAACGCAGTCGCGTTTCTTCATCCATATTCGGCGTGAACGTACGGTCAATAGTACGAGCCGACACGATGTCCTTCTTCGTCCACATTCCCGAGGCAATTCCTGCAAGAAAGGCTGCTCCCATCGCAGTCGATTCGATGACGGCCGGACGTTCAACGCTTGCCCCGAGAATGTCTGCCTGAAACTGCATCAGCACATTGTTTGCACTGGCACCGCCATCAACCTTCAATGTCGATAATGGAATACCGGAATCCTGTTGCATGGCTTCCAGCACGTCGCGCGTCTGGTACGCCATTGACTCAAGCGTGGCCTTGATGATATGATCCTTGCCGGTGTCGCGCGTGAGCCCGAAGATGGCGCCCCGTGCGTACATGTCCCAGTACGGCGCCCCGAGGCCCGCAAAGGCGGGCACGACATACACGTCGTTTGAGCCCAGGGCTTTGGATGCGAAATATTCTGAATCTTTCGACTGATCGATCATGTGCAGGCTGTCGCGCAGCCACTGTACAGCCGCACCTGCAATGAACACGCTTCCCTCCAGCGCGTACTCAACCTTTCCATCCATACCCCACGCGATAGTCGTGACAAGACCATGCTTAGAGATCTGAATGCGATCGCCGGTGTTCATCAGCATGAAACACCCTGTACCATATGTGTTCTTCACCATTCCGGGTTCAAAGCACGCCTGGCCGAACAGCGCGGCATGCTGATCACCTGCAACACCCATGATAGGCACTTCAGCGCCGTTCGCTTGCCATGATCCAAAATGCGCTGCAGAGGGCAACACTTCGGGAAGCATGGATGCAGGTATGTCCAGTTCTTTAAGGAGTTTCGCGTCCCAATCGAGGTTGCGGATGTTGTACAGCAGGGTGCGTGACGCGTTGGTATAGTCTGTCACGTGCGATTCCCCGCCCGTGAGATTCCAGATTAACCACGAGTCGACTGTGCCGAATGCAAGCTCACCTTTCTCCGCGCGAGCACGCACACCTTCGACGTTGTCGAGAATCCAGCGGACCTTGGTTGCGGAGAAGTATGAGTCGATAACAAGCCCCGTATTTTCACGCACATAAGATTCAAGGCCACGCTCTTTGAGATCCTCGCATAGCGGGGCCGTTCGCTTATCTTGCCAGACGATGGCGTTATATACTGGCTCACCTGTCTTGCGGTCCCACACGATCGTAGTCTCGCGCTGATTGGTGATGCCTATAGCTTTTATAGATGATGCCTTGATGTTGTTCTCCTGAATTAGCTTCTGCAACACGCCCATCTGGGAACTCCATATCTCCTTTGGGTCGTGTTCCACCCAGCCGGGACGTGGGAAAATCTGACGGAACTCCTGTTGAGCAATGCCCTTGATGTGACCCCTTTCGTCGAACAATACCGCCCGGGAACTTGTCGTTCCCTGGTCGAGCGCGATAACATAATTCATAGCAGATGGCGATCAGAAAATGAGCATATAAAGACCGGCTCCCACGGCCGCACCCGTAAGCGGACCTGCGACGGGTACCCAGGCATAGGACCAGTCGGACGATCCCTTTCCGCTGACAGGCAGTACAGCGTGAGCAATGCGAGGGCCCAGGTCGCGTGCCGGATTTATCGCAAAACCAGTAGTTCCTCCAAGTCCGATACCGATGATGGTGACAAGTGCTCCGACAACCAGCGGATTGAGACCTTCCGTAAAGCGGTTCGCTCCTATAAAAAGTACGCCCATAACGAGGACCATGGTAGCGATAACTTCGCTGACGAAGTTGTTCCCAGGCGATCGGATGGCGGGACCAGTGCAAAAAACTGCGAGCTTCAATGCAGGGTCAGGTGTTCTCGACCAATGCGGAAGGTAGTGCAGCCAAACAAGGACGGCTCCGGTGAAAGCTCCGGCCAACTGTGCGGCGAAATAACCGGCGACTTGCTCCCAGGGAAAGGTGCCCGCGATGGCCAACCCCAGCGTTACAGCAGGATTGATGTGGGCACCGCTGTATTGTCCCACGGCGTAAATGCCCATGCTGACTGCAAGTCCCCATCCAACCGTGATGGCGAGCCACCCGGCATTTTCTGATTTCGAATGTTTGAGGAGGACACCCCCGACGACGCCGTCACCCAGAAGGATGAGGAGGAGGGTTCCCAGGTATTCACCAAGGTAAGGGGACATAGGGGTATAGATAACTACTAGATTCCTGGTAATACCGCTCTAATCCTCAGCACGTGCCAGGGTTTCATCGCGCGTGTTGACGCGACCGAGGACAAACTCTCCAATCCTGGTACCTACCTCCGTTCCCACTTCACATGCCCGGCGGTAGTGAATGCCTCCGTAAAGGCGACTGATGGCCGCTTCAGCTGCGGCTTCCTTGAATGAGTTGAAGCTTCTGGCTGACATGCCGAATTCCACCTCCGTGCTGTCGGTGAAACTAAAATTGTCTCCGAACAAGTCCGTCAGGACTACCGCGGCGGCGTTTGATATCATGCTGTGCCCGCTCGTATACTCCGGAAACGGCGGCGTTTGAAGGAGTGGCGTCCAGTTTTCGTCGATGAACTGGTTGATATACGTTTCGGGCCGTACCAGAACACTCCTGTATTTTTCGTCCCAGCAGCTGACGAAGGCATCCATGAGAGCCATGGATACCATGGCGTACGCCTCGGCGGATTCTACCAGGGATTTCTTAGTCTTCTTGCATGCATGTTCCGTAATGGAAAGCCAGTGACCTCCGGGGGAGATTTTCTTCGTGGCGAACATGACGTGACCTTTGACGTTCATTACGAAAGGATTGCAATCCCAGAACCGCGCAATTTCCTTTTGTTCCTCCGTCAGTGCTACCCCCGTTGTGAACACCTCGTGTGCCTCTTTATAAAAAGGAGACGCCGTGTCGGTAGAGAACGGGAGCGGCGGCTCGGGCATGAATTGCGTAGCGGAATCGAGCACAAAGGGCCGAATTTTATTCCAGTGAGGCTCCACGCCATCCATGTACGCCGGAGGTGTGGGTTTCCAGGTCGCCGGGTCGTTGTCTACCGTGTATTTGGGAAAGGAGCGGGTTTGCTTGTAGTTATCCGTACTGGACCACTTCATGATGTGCTGGGCGACCTTTTCGCCGTAGGCGATGGATCGGTCAAAAACCTCTTCAGGCATGCCCGTTGCGCGATAGTCGTCCAGAATCTGGGCATGGAATTCGTCCATTTTGTCCTCTGAGAATACAAGCGCACGACCAACCCGGATCGCGGCCTCGACGGCTGACAGACTCAGGCAGTATTCCCCATCGGGATCCGGATTCGGTACGGGCTCCAGTCCGTTAATCTGGCCTGCCAGACTCCTGAAATGCGGATTCCCCTTAATAGCCGCTTCGTAAGCAGCTATACTCGTATATCCGTATATGCGACTAGCCACTGGCGGAGAGAAAATGTCGTGAATGATAATGTTGGTCACCTGTCGGATCGTGCGGTGCAGGAATTCAGGATTTTCCGCCTCCGTTCTCCAAGCCTCATTCACCGGACTGCTGCAGCCCGCGACGAGCACGGCGAGCAACAGCGATTGTGCCAATCTGATGTTCATTTGGATAGATTCGTACTCAACGTTCTCAAAAGTAATAAACTTAGAAAAACAATCGCACCTGGCTGGGGCATATTATGGGCAATGCAAACGAGCGCGGAAACGATGGCACATTTTCTCTGCAATTCAATGGTTGGACATCGATTCTTCCGTACGTATTATTGCTGTTAGTATCAGCCGTGGCAATACGATAACACTCCGGCATTATATCGACCGAAATTTGTTACTTTGGGGAGTAACGATTGAGTCGGGAAGGAGGACAGCGCCACCGATGCTACCAGAGCCAGTACCTAACTATCTATGAAATACAATCAAGTAACTATCAAGGATATTGCCCGGGAGTTGGGCATTTCGCCCTCGACGGTATCCCGTGCACTTAAAGATCATCCTGACATCAGTCCGGAAACTAAGCGTGCAGTAAATGAGCTCGCAGAAAAGTTGAATTATCAGCCCAACATTGTTGCGCTCAGCCTCAGGCAGAGCAAGACCAACACGCTGGGTGTTATCATTCCGGAGATTGTCCACTTTTTCTTTTCTACCGTCATCAGCGGAATCGAAGACGTTGCCTATAGCGCCGGATACAACGTGATCCTGACGCAATCGAACGAATCATCTCAGCGCGAAATCACCGACATGAAGGCGCTGTTCAACAGCCGTGTGGATGGCATGCTCCTTTCGTTGTCGCGTGAGACTACAAACTTCGACCACATCGACTCGATGCTGGCTAAAGGCGTTCCCATGGTATTCTTCGACCGCGTGTACGACCACCCCGGAACCAGCAAGGTTATCGTAGACGATCGCGGTGGCGCTCGCGAAGCTACGTTGCACCTGATCGACCAGGGATGCAGGCGGATCGCTCACATTGAAGGATCACCCAACCTTGACATCACGCGTCAACGCCTGGAAGGTTATCTCGATGCGCTGAAGGAACGCAGCATTCCAATTGACGAGAGTCTCATCATTCCCTGCCCTGACGCGAGCATCGAAGCAGGCAAGAAATCCACCGAGCGTTTACTCAGCATGTCGCCCCTGCCGGATGGAATATTCGCTACCAACGACCCTGTGGCCATGGGTGCCATGCAGGTGATTCGCAGCAAGGGCCTTTCCATCCCGGGCGATATCGCAATAGTAGGATTCAGCAACTGGCTGTTCAGTTCCATGATGGATCCTCCCCTGTCGTCCGTCGACCAGCCTGGATTCGAAATGGGTCAGGAAGCTACGAAGCTCCTCATCAGCCAGATCGAAAGCCGCTCGAAGGAGGACGTCGATCCGAAGCCGGTGACGAAAGTGCTGAAAACAAAACTCATCATTCGGGAATCTTCGTTGAAGAAATCGTCCTGAAGCAGATCTGACGATCGCTTCGTGGTGAACAATCGTTTTCAGTCGCTAACTCCATTTTCTCTGCGTGACAGTTCGACTGTTGGTATATCAATTTTGATTTACCTTGCAGCAAATTTTGTGTATGTCGCAGGGAATTACATCCAGGAGTCTGGGTGATCTCATTTCATTTGTCACACACGGCTCAGCGCTTCAGGGTGACACTACCTTCGGAAAATTTCGCGTAACCGCATATTCAGGTTCCGTAGTGCGCATCGATGCAACACGGGACGAGTTTGATGATTTTTCCTATGCGGTAACGGCCAATCCTACTGAAGACACTCTTGCCGTCAGAGACAACGGCGACATGCTAGAGATCTCGCTTCCCGCGTTTAATGTCCGCATCAGCAAGTACCCTGTACGTTTTTCGTTTTTGACCCATGACGGACGCGTTATCAACGAAGACCATCCGTTTGGCATCAGCTGGATCGGTGAACAGGTAACAAGTTATCGAAGGCTTCAGGAAGGCGAACGGTTTATCGGGCTGGGAGAAAAGACCGGACCACTCGACAAACGCGGCATGGGATTTCAAAACTGGAATACCGACAGCTACGGTTTCGCTCTCAATGCCGATCCACTGTATTGTACGACTCCGTTCTATATCGGCATACACAGTCGGCTGGTATACGGAATATTTTTCGACAACAGCCATAAGTCCTTCTTCAATTTTGGCGCGTCTAACAACCAGTTCTCCAGCTTTTCAGCCGACTCAGGAACGATGCGGTATTACTTTATGCACGATTCCGGTGTGGGCGACATACTTCGCGACTACACATGGCTGACAGGCCGAATCCCGCTGCCGCCAAGATGGAGCATTGGCTATCAGCAATGTCGATACAGCTACTATCCGGATGTTGAAGTCTTAAGCGTAGCCCGAACGTTTCGTGAAAAAGACATTCCTGCTGACGCGATCGTCCTGGACATTCACCACATGGACGAGTATAAAATATTCACCTGGAATAAAAGTCACTTCCGCGATCCCGTGCGGCTCATCCGTGAGCTTCGCGACATGGGATTCCAGGTTGTAGTAATCTGCGATCCCGGCATCAAGGTCGAGCCCGGATATCACGCCTACGACGAAGGCATGCGCGAAGGCGTGTTCCTCAAGTATCCGGATGGCAGTCCATACACCGGACAGGTTTGGCCCGGATGGTGTCACTTTCCGGATTTCACAAATCCTCGAACACGTGAATGGTGGAAACGATTATTCAGCGTTTACACCGATCTGGAAGTGCGCGGATTCTGGAACGACATGAACGAAATCGCAACGTGGGGAAACATGATACCCGAGAACGTTGAATTTTCATTTGAAGGGAATCGTGATACCATGCGAAAAGGCCGCAACGTGTATGGTCTTATGATGGCGCGGAGTACCTATGAAGCCGCCCGCAATCAGCTCAATGGCAAGCGTCCTTTCAATCTCACGCGTGCAGGATACTCCGGAGTACAGCGATACGCAGCTGTTTGGACGGGTGATAACGTGGCATACGACGAGCACATGCTGCTTGGCGCGCGAATGACCAGTAACATGGGGCTCGCTGGAATTTCATTTGCCGGTTATGATGTCGGCGGGTTTGTCGGAGACGCACACGCCAAGCTCTTTGCGCGATGGGTTTCAATCGGATCCTTCGCACCGTTTTTCCGCGGTCACTCCATGATTAACAGTCGTGACTCGGAGCCATGGTCGTACGGCGAGGAAGTTGAACAGATTGCGCGCAACTACATTCGCTTCCGCTATCAGCTGATGCCTTATCTATACTCGGTGTTCTACGAGTCGTCACAGACCGGAATGCCGGTGCAGCGTTCACTGGCGATCGATTACACCTTTGATCATCGTGTTTACGACCACCGATATCACAACGAGTATCTCTTTGGTCCTTATCTGCTGGTATGTCCGATCGAGAGCTCCCGCGATCTTGCGCGTGTTTTTCTTCCTGAAGGCGAATGGTACTATCTGTACGATGGAACACGCTACGAAGGCAACAGCGAAGTGGCTGTCGACTGCCCCATTGCCCGCTTGCCTGTGTTCGTAAAGGCCGGAGCCATCCTTCCTATGCAGCCCGTGATGCCAAACACTGCGATGACTCCAGATGTTTTAATGATTCACTTGTACAAGGGCAAGGATGCTACAACCTTCTTGTATTACACGGACGACGGCGAAACGTTTGATTACCTTGAGGGACACTATCACCGTCGCGCTATTGCCTACGTTCCCGAAGCACGGACGCTCACCCTGGGCGCAGTTGAAGGAACATACCCGTCGCCGGTTCGTACGCTGCGTCTTGCCCTTCACGGCTTTGATGACATTGGCGATAGCATCGCAGTTAACGGTGTACCCCATGAGCTTCGCCAGGAGAACCTTCACTTCTTTGGTCCACTCGAAAAGTTTGATCCCTTTTATGACCCAGCGCCTGTAAGCGGAGAGTTAGTGCGCGTCGCGGAGCTGACGTACGAGAGTGGAGCCATGGTTATCGAATTATAAGGTGTTGTGGGTTTCGTTTCTTTTCCAGATTTTAGTAAGATCGCCAACCCCGCACTGCTCATGACCACAGCGCCCGTTCCCAAACCACGCATGACCTTCTGGCAAATCTGGAATATGAGCTTCGGTTTCATGGGGATTCAGTTGGGCTTTGCACTGCAGAACAGTAATGCGAGCGGAATTCTTCGCAACTATGGTGCAGAGATTGAGCAGTTGTCGTGGTTCTGGCTTGCCGCGCCCATTGTCGGTATGATCGTACAACCCATTGTTGGTCACTACAGCGATCGCACGTGGAACCGGTTGGGTCGCCGTAAGCCCTATTTCCTTGCCGGCGCATTGTTTTCTTCGTGCGCGCTCATTCTGATGCCCAATGCGTGGATACTTGGATCACTTGCGCCCCTTATGTTTATCGGAGCGGGATTCCTCATGATCATGGATGCGAGTTTCAACCTCGCGATGGAACCATTTCGCGCATTGGTTGCCGACAACTTACCTGAAGAGCAACGCACGCTGGGGTTCTCAGTCCAGACATCGCTTATCGGTGTAGGTGCAGTGGTGGGCTCCTGGCTTCCGTGGGCACTTGCACGCTTTGGTGTTGCTGACACAGCGCCTGAAGGAGAAGTAGCGCCCAACGTACAGCTCGCGTTTTACATCGGTGCGGTGCTGTTTATCCTTACCATCCTGTGGACCGTGATGCGGACGCGTGAATTTTCTCCTGAAGATTACGAACGCTATCATGGGAAGTCAGAAGACAAGCGCGGCGGACTTCTCACCATATTCCGCGACTTTTCAAAGATGCCGCGTACCATGCGACAGCTTGGACTCGTTCAGTTCTTCTCATGGTTTGCGTTGTTTGGCATGTGGGTGTTTACCACGGATACAATCGCGACCCACATCTTCGGACTTCCGGTTACCGACAGAAGCTCTCCGGCTTATCGGGAAGCGCAAAACTGGACGGGGATCATCTTCGGAGTTTATAATCTGGTCTCGGCCATCTACGCCCTCTTCCTGGCTCGGATCGCCGCCCGGATCGGTAGGAAAAAGACACACGCCTTTTCTCTGATCCTGGGTGGAATCGGGCTGATGTCGTTCTACTTCGCGCCGAATAAAGAGTTTCTCATTTTCTCGATGGTCCTGGTGGGTATTGCGTGGGCCAGCATCCTGGCGATGCCGTATGTGATCCTGTCAAGCTCTATCCCGGCGGGCAAGATGGGCATATACATGGGGATCTTTAACTTTTTCATCACCATCCCCCAGATCCTGAATGGCCTGATCGGTGGGCCGATGGTGCGGCACATATACAATAATGAGCCGGTCTACGCCCTGGTGCTGTCCGGTATTTTCTTCATTTCCGCAGCGGCAAGCGTGATTTTCGTGTACGATCCGGTAGATCTCAGGGGTAAAACTGCCTGAACGGTACCACGTACGATTTGACGTGTTTCTGTCCGGTTTTGTCGCACCCAAGTATGTAACTTCGGCACGGATTTTATTCCTTACTCAAATTGCTATGGCGCAGAAATTTTTTTGGTTAGCGGCCGCCGTACTTTTTTTGGCCGCGTGCAGTTCTGGCAAGAAGGCCTACGAACGCGGTGACTACTTTGAATCGGTAATGAAGTCGGTTCAGCGGCTCAGGCAGAACCCCGATCACGAAAAATCGCAGGAAACGCTCAAAAACGCCTATCCTTTGGCCGTGGACTTCCTTGCGACACAGGCACAAAACGAGATCGCCTCCAATTCTCCCTACAAGTGGCGGAACGCGATACAGGCCTATTCCTCAATTAATGCCATGTATGAGGCTATCCGGCAGTGCCCGGGATGCTTGAAAGTGATCCGGAATCCCAAGGAATACTATTCCGAAATCGGGCCCTTGAAGGAAAAAGCGGCCGAGGAAAGCTACAACTCCGGAATTGCTGCCCTCATGAAGGGCACACGGGAAGAAGCCAAGAGGGCGTATTTCCTATTCCAGGAGGCCAATCAGTACGTGGAAGGTTATAACGACGTCCTGGAATATATGGACAAAGCCAAGTTTCTGGCGACCGTCAAGGTGGTGGTTGAACAGATTCCCGTTCCCGCCCGCTATGACCTGAGCGGAGGATTTTTCCAGGACCAGATTGAAGAGTTTCTGCACCGCAACTACACAGACGACGGATTCGTGAAATTTTTCACTCCCGAGGAAGCGCAGTCGGTAAACCTTCAGGAGGTCGACCAGATCATGCGTATCGCCTTTGACGACTTCACCGTGGGGAACGTCCGGATGACTGAGCGGGAAGAAACCGTTACCCGCGACAGCGTTAAGCTGGGCGAGACTAAGGTGGAAGGCAAAACCATTCCTGTTTACGGCACGGTAAAGGCCAAATTGACCACCTACAGGAAGGAAGTCCTTTCTTCGGGATTGCTCAGCATGGTGATCCTGGATGCCCGTACGGGCGGGGTCCTCACCCATCGCAAGTTCAACGGCCAGTACACGTGGGTAAGCAGCTGGGCTCGTTTCAACGGCGATGAGCGGGCGCTGACGGACGAACAATTAGCCCTCTGTAAACTCCGAGAAATGCAGCCTCCCGTGCCCCAGGAACTCTTCCTGGAATTCACACGGCCGATATACAATCAGATCATTCCGGCGATTCGGAGTTTCTACCAGAACTATTGATTAGAGATTAGCGATTTTTGATTTTCGATTTGGTCCACTGAAACCGCGTTCCGTATCAGCTAAGCGTTCATTTCACCCTACACTGCGTTGTTGGGAATCAAATCGCAAATCGCAAATCACTAATCGCAGATCAAAACCTTTTTCCTCCTACCGCGGTTTTCTATTCAAACACTACCTTCGCGGTATGAAATACTCTTTTGCATCTGCGGCGCTCGTCCTGCTTTTCTTCGGCAGTTCCTGTGGTCAGCGGAATAATCAAACTTCGGTCAACGCTATGTCCAATCAACCAATTCCTGAGGGCAGCCAGCTGGCGACCTTCGGCTCCGGATGCTTCTGGTGTACGGAAGCGATCTTTCTTGATGTGAAAGGTGTCCTGAAAGTTCAATCGGGATATTCAGGCGGTACAGTTGAGAATCCTACCTATAAACAGGTATGTACCGGCACTACGGGCCATGCTGAAGTGGTGCAAATCACCTATGATCCATCAGTGATCACCTACGATGAACTGCTTGAAATCTTCTGGCACACACACGATCCCACGACGCTTAATCGCCAGGGCAACGATGTGGGTACGCAGTACCGTTCGGTGATCTTCTACCACAACGAAGAGCAGAGGAAGCTGGCGGAGCACTACAAGCAGAGACTAAATGAAGAAAACGTGTATGGTAAACCCGTTGTAACGGAGATCGCGCCGTTCAAAGCTTTCTACGTGGCGGAGGATTACCACCAGAACTATTATGCCCTGAACAGTAACGCACCTTACTGCACATTTGTTATACAACCTAAGGTGGAAAAATTCAGAAAAGTGTTCGCTCACAAACTGAAAACCGAGAAGCAAACCCAATAAAAAAAATTATTCGTTCGGACGAAACCTATAAGCCAGGTATTCGTTTTCTAAACCAAGAGTAGAGTAATTCTTCTCATAGGTTTAGGTTTAGGTAACAAAAAAGCCCCGAGACGCGGGGCTTTTTTGCTTTGTAGTTTAATTTTCAGATCTCCGCTAACGATCCTTTCTGCCAGGCGGAACCTAACTTACCTGGTAAGCTATTTCCATAATCTTTACGACTTCGCCGGACCGGTTCACGATCGGCGAGAAGCTTGACCGTAGCCGGATCGTTTCTCCGCGCTTGGTCATGCGTACAAAGACACCGGTCTTGTATATCCCGCCGGCAAGGTCTTTCCAGAAGTGGCGGAACTCTTCGCTCATCTTCTCCTCCTTGGTGGCAAAGATGCGCTGATGCTCGCCCAATACTTCCTCCTGGTTGTATCCCATCATGTCGAGGTAGTTGGTATTGATCCTCGTGATTTTGCCATCGGTATCGTACTCGGCGACCGCCATGGAAGCGTTGATCGCCTGCATCGTACTTTCTGTTTCGGCCTGGCTGCGCTGCATTTCTTCCTGCGTAGCCTGCAGCTCTTCCATATTCTGACGCATTTCCTCTTCCTGTGCCCGCATCTGCTCCGTCATTTCCTGCGATTCCTCGAGGAGGCGCTGCGTGCGTGCGTTGACCTTTACGGAAGAAATCGTAGACGCGATGCTTTCAGCCACCTTCTTCACGAATTCGATTTCGAATTCCTTGAAGACGGCGAAGCTTGCGATCTCTACGACACCAAAAATGTCGTCGTTGACCTTCAACGGCACAATGAGTATGCTGGTAGGGTTCGCATCACCCAATCCGGACACGATGCGGATGTAGTTATCCGGCACTTCCGTCAGATAGATGATGTCACCTTCTTGCCAGGCCTGTCCTGCAAGACCCTCTCCCTTGTGTATCTGGTGATTCAAGAATTTCTTCTTATCCCACGCGTAGCATGCCTTCATCGACATGGTGGGCTCAGCATCGGCATCTACGTCGTCAGCAATGTATATGGCACCCTGGTTGGCGTCAAGATACTTAACCAGGTTGCGGATAATTTCATCGGCAAGCTTAACGAGGTCGTTGTTGTTGGTGCGGAGGATTTCTCCAAAGCGCGCCATACCCTCCGTAGCCCAATTACGCTGTTTGTCTTCTTCGGCTACCTTGGCCAGGTTGTCCCTCATGTTGAGCAGCGCGTTACCCAGCACATCGTGTTCGCTCAGCGGACGGAACTCTGACTTGTAGTTGCCCTTTCCGATATTTTCGGCAAACATCGTTGTCTGCTTGAGGCCGCTCACAAGGTTGTCCATAGCAACGGCCATTTCGCCGATCTCGTCGTTGCTGAAATTCTTTTGCTTTTCCTCCACGAGTTCACCACGACCCAGCTTGACCACAATATTCTTAAGGAAGTTAACCGGAACGGTTATCGATCGCATCAACAGGATTGTACTCACGACACCCCAGCCAATAAACACTGCAGCCAGTATCCAGGTGACGTTACCGAGACTTCGGACAGATCGGATCAATGCAACATCGGATTCGGCTGTAACCTCATATTGCATCGTTGCGATTTGAGACAGAATCTCGATAATGTCATTTGACTGAGGGATGACCTGATTCGCCACTACGTCTTCAGCCAAGAGCTTGGTAACAGGATCTTCGTAGTTGTCGAACGACACGAGTTGTTTCATGATCCCTTCCTCCTGAACTTCCAGCACAGCATCAAACCGCTTAAATACGGTATCCATCAGCATTCGCTGACTGTCGCTCTCCCACTCTGGCATAAGGCTTCGCACAGTGGCGGCAAGCTGGGGATACTCATTGTTCCGGAGGTTCCGCAAGGCCTGCTTGTCTTCCTCGTTGCTCTGGAGGTAGACCCAGTTTGTGGCCAGCATCTTGGAACGGGTTACAAGGGATATAAAGTCGTTGATGGCATTCTGCGAAGGGCGTATGATCTCGGAAGAGTGCGTCACCACATCCTGAATCGTCGTTCTTGTGAAGAAGATAATAGCGACATTAATAATGTACAAGATCATCAGCGCTGAGAAGGCTGCCAATATCTTGTTACCGATCGTCAGGCGAATGCGTGATTTCAATTTCTTCTTTTCCATAGATCTAAATGAGTATGGCAAGTCGCGTGAGCTCCGTGGATACTTTCAGTTTTCTTTTGCTGACGGATGCCTGGTTCAGCTCAAAGGCGAGTCTGCCGTCGCGGTCTACAAAATTGATGTCGCTACCCTTCACGCCAAGCCCGGGTTCCTCGGTCACTACCAACACTGGACGATCGCCCAAAGCCCCCAGCGTTTCTTCAAGTCGTTCCGACTGCGACACAGGTATTACCAGGATATGACATGAACCGATGTCGGAAGGATCACTAACCCGCGTAACGCGGATGTTGCGATTGCCGACCTTCTTCGATTGCGCCATGATTTTCAACTCTTCTTCGAGGCCGGATGTGCCGAGAATCTTGATCTCGAAGTCGCCTGTGGTAGCCGACTCGGGCCATAGTACATAGCGCGTAAAACTGTAGAGGACAACCGCCTTGAGCTTTTCGTTCTGGGAATACCCCGGGGCGACCACCAATGAAAAAAATAGTATCAAAAAGGCGACCTTCTTCATCGAAAGACGAAATTATGACTCACCACCTCCCAAAAAGTGTAATTCCTGCAGGATTTCTCACATGGCTGCAAAAGTTGCCGAAGTAGGAAAAATTTGGGCGCTTCCGCGAATGCTATTTTTGTGATAGTTTCGGCGAAATTTTTCCCTTCATGCAATACGACGTGCTTATTGTTGGTGGCGGGGTAGTTGGATTGGCCACAGGGCTGCAATTGCTCTCCGGAAACCCCTCACTAAAGGTCGCCATCCTGGAAAAGGAAGACCGCGTTGGCCGCCACCAGACGGGTAACAACAGCGGCGTCATTCACTCCGGTTTATACTACAAGCCCGGAAGCCTCAAAGCCCTCAACTGTACCCGGGGGTACAATATGCTGATTGAGTTCTGCCAGCGCCATAACATACCATACGAACTGTGTGGAAAGATTATCATCGCCACCGAAGAGCGGGAGCTCCCCATGCTTCAAACCCTGTACGAACGAGGCCTGCAGAACGGATTAAAGCCTCTTACGATGCTTTCTGCGGAACAAATCCGCGAATATGAACCCCACGCCGCAGGTATACGGGGGATCCTGGTGCCGCAGACCGGTATTGTCGACTTCCGGCTCGTAGCACAGAAGTACGCAGAAGTGTTCCAGCATTCGGGTGGAAGCATCTTCCTTGGTGAGAAGGTTAACCGCATTCAGATCAATCAGAGTGTGGCTCATGTGTCGACTCAGAACAAAACCTACGACGCCAGACTTGTCATCAACTGCGCCGGATTGTACTCCGACAAGATCGCACGGCTCACATCGAAGAACATTAACGTTAAAATCGTTCCATTCCGGGGCGAATATTACAAGCTCAGGAAGGAAAAGGAGTACCTCGTCAAGAATTTGATCTACCCTGTACCTGATCCGGCATTTCCTTTCCTTGGGGTGCACTTCACGCGCATGGCGCGTGGCGGTGTGGAAGCCGGGCCTAATGCAGTGCTCGCATTCAGCCGCGAAGGGTATCGAAAATCCGACATCAACCTGGCCGAACTCGGTGAGACACTGGCCTGGCCCGGATTCAGAAAGGTTGCTGCGAAATACTGGCGAACAGGACTTGGTGAGATGTATCGATCCTTCTCAAAGGCAGCCTTCACGAGAGCGTTACAGAAAATGGTGCCCGAGGTGCAAGAGTCTGATCTGGTCGAAGGTGGCGCTGGTGTTCGCGCTCAGGCTTGCGACCGTACAGGTGGGCTTGTCGACGACTTTATGATCGTTGAGGAACCTCGCGTCATCAACGTATGCAATGCGCCATCACCTGCAGCGACATCATCTTTGTCGATCGGTCTGACGGTGTCAGAGCTTGCACGCAAACGACTCTGATCGTTATCCGCGTATAGCAGTGACTTCAATTTCCACGTGATAGCGTGGATCGATAAGACTTTTCACTTCAATCATAGATGTTGCAGGTCGGATATCCCGAAAGAATTCGCCATGAGCGCGACCAACATCTTCCCACCGGCTGATGTCCGTAACAAACATTCGCGTGCGCACAACATGACCCAGGGAAAAGCCCGCACCTTCAAGGACCCGTTGGATCTTAAGCAGCGCTGAACGTGTCTCTTTGTACAGGTCCGAAGGATCGGACAGGTCTTCATCGGCTGCCACGGTTCCGGAAATCTCAAGGTGGTTGCCGACCTGAACAGCGCGAGAATACCCGACGGTATCCTCCCATATCGCGCCGCCCGGGATACTTTTTCGAGTTGTCATATGTTAATGGTGGTAGATTCTGACATTTTCAAAAGTCGCGGGAATAACAAATCTTTGTAACCCTTAACCGACGATAGCATGAAAGAAATAACGGTTGAAGAACTAAAGGAACTGAAAGACTCAGGCGCCGACTTCCAATTGATCGATGTCCGCGAGCCGTACGAGTACGACATCTGCAACCTCGAAGGTGAATTGATTCCACTCGCGAGCATTCCATCCAATGTGGACCGCATTTCGCGCGACAAGCAGGTGATCGTGTATTGCAGAACCGGTCGTCGCAGCGCTGACGCCATAACCTGGCTGGAGAAAAACCACAAGTTCGACAACCTGTATAACCTGCAGGGCGGCATTATGGAATGGGCGCGGGAAATTGATCCCGACATGGAGCAATACTGATTGGCTGCTAAGCGGAAGCCTCCAGGGCTTGCTTAATATCGCCGATAATGTCGGTGATATCCTCCAGCCCTACCGATACCCGGATGGTACCCGGGCATATTCCTACAGCGGCACGTTCTTCATCCGTAAGTTTTGAGTGCGTAGTTGAAGCTGGATGCGTAACCACCGTGCGCGTGTCGCCAAGGTTCGCTGACAGTGACGACATCTTCAGTGAATTGAGGAAATTCCGGCCTCGTTCAACTCCTCCTTCCACTTCGAACGCGACTATACCGCCACCAAGCCTCATCTGCTTCTTAGCAAGTTCGTACTGCGGGTGAGATGACAAGTGCGGGTACTTCACGGACTTCACGCCCGAAACACCCTCAAGAGCGCGGGCCAACTGCATTGCATTCTGGCAATGACGCTCCATGCGCACAGCAAGCGTTTCCAGGCTCTTCGAAAGTACCCATGCGTTAAAGGGCGACAACGAAGGCCCTGTATGTCGGGTGAACGTTCGTACCTCTTTAATCAATTCTCGCGAACCAAGAATTGCACCGGCTATCACCCGGCCTTGCCCATCGATAAACTTCGTCGCAGAGTGCGTTACAATGTGGGCACCCCAGCGCGCGGGATTCTGGAGGTATGGCGTTGCAAAGCAGTTATCCACATTGAGTATGAGATTGCGCTTTCGCGCCAAATTCCCAAGCGCCTCAAGGTCGGCAATGTCCAGCGCCGGGTTTGACGGCGTCTCGACAAACAGCATTTTTGTTTCAGGCCGAATCGCGGCTTCCCATTGCTCAATAGGCGCAGTGATATCGACATACGAATGCGTGATGCCAAAGCGCGGGAAGATGGAATTCAGGATCTGGTGCGTTGATCCGAAGAGCGAACGCGACGCGATGATGTGATCGCCTGCCCTGAGTAACGAAGCCATGCTGGAAAACATCGCAGCCATGCCCGATGCCGTGGCAACGCCATCCTCGGTACCTTCAAGAGCACAAAGTTTCTCGATAAGTTCCGTCGTGTTCGGATTGGAAAACCGCGAGTAAATGTTGCCGGGGATCTCATCGGCAAACATGGCCCTCGCTTGTTCCGCATCTTCAAATACGAAGCTCGAGGTTAGGAACACCGCAGTCGAGTGTTCGCGAAAGGGAGTTTTCTGTTGTCCTTCCCGTATGGCACGGGTCTCAAATTTATGTGAATCGTTCATTACCTCAGCTTCCTGATATGATTTCAAAACTATGGGTGATGGTGGTCTTCGCCATGGTCTCTGCCACCGAGCAATATTTTTCGACCGCCAAACTTACGGCTTTCTCAGCTTTGTCGTAGTCAATGTTGCCGTAAAGCTTGAAATGAAGGTGTGCCTTCACAAACGGAGCAGGTACCGCATCCTTTTCACGTTCACCCGTCACCGTGATTTGAATGTCAGTAAGGGGCTGTCGCTGCTTGCGGAGGATATTGATCACGTCTATGGTACTACATCCACCCAGCGATGACAGGAGCAGCTGCATTGGTCGCATGCCGAGGTGTTGTCCCCCAATATCAGGTGAAGCATCGATGTGAACGGTATTGCCCTGTTCGTTGGTGGCTTCGAGGTGAAAGGCATCATTAAGCCTTCGCAGTTCTATTTTCATCGTCGACAAAGTTAGCGATTCTGCGGTTGAAGACAGCAGACCCGACCAGCATAGCCAGCGTGCTTGCTGCGAGTCCGGGTATTAATGACGGTACGCTTATTGGATTCCATTCAAACCAGGCCCAAACGACAATGCCGGCAATCATGGAAAGAAACGCTCCAAATGGTGTCGCCTTCCGCCAATACATGCCGGCAGCCATCGGAACGAACAATGAGACGAGGCTCATGATCGAAGATTCCGCGACAAGCTCGTAAATGTTGGACTTCATACAGGCCATCGCAGTTGATGCCGTGCCGATCACAACGATGGCAACACGCGTCCACCACACGAGACCTCGATCGGACAGCTTTCCCTTCATGATAGGCTTGACAATGTTTTCGGAAACGATTGCGGAAGGCGCAAGCAGGGCTGAGCTCGTCGTACTCAGAATAGCGC
>DATCLO010000211.1:0-7931 GCA_036563875.1 Cyclobacteriaceae bacterium | reverse complement strand
AATCGGCCCTGCATACGGTGGTTCAGAACGTCCAAATAACACAATATTTTGTGATATAATTAAAAAACGACTAATTTTGAAGCCGCTTCTACTAAGTCATTTAAGAGGGGACGATAAGTCCCCTCTTTGTTTATGTTTTGTTTATGGTTCCGGTAGAGGAAATCAGGCTGCTCGCTGAGTCCTCGTTGGAGGATGAGACGCAGTTCATTGTGGACGTGAAGTTGTCTGCCGGAAAGGGGCGGCCGTCGAGAGTGCTTGTAATAGTTGACGGCGACAACGGCGTGAGCATCGACTCCTGCGCTGCCATTAGCCGAAAGTTGTCGAAGGCACTGGATGATGCAGGTATTCTCGAGGAACAGTATGTACTGGAAGTGTCCTCGCCGGGGCTCGACCAACCTTTGAAGGGGGAGCGGCAGTACAGGAAGAATGTTGGACGACGCCTGCGCGTGACTACTGATGGCAGGACAGATGAAGGCCTGCTGGAACGCGTTACCCCGGAAGGCATTACGCTTTCGGGTTCAACGGGAAAAGGAAAGAAAGCAGAAGCCTGGAGCAGGGAGATTCCCTTCTCGGAGATAAGAAAGGCAATAGTATTGGTTTCATTCAAATAAAAAGAAGTTTAACTGTAAGACTGCTATGAGTACGATAAGCGCAAATACGCTCATTGAGTCGTTTGCGGAGTTTGCAAGGCAGAAGAATATTGATCGTCCCACGATGATCCGGATTCTTGAAGACGTGTTTCGCAACATGATCCGAAAGAAATACGGAACTGATGACAACTTCGATATCATTATCAACGCCGACAAGGGTGACCTGGAAATCTGGAGGTTCCGGGAGATTGTTGACGACAATTCGGAGGACATTTGGGATCACGACAAGATCAGTCTGTCTGAAGCCAAGCGAATTGAAGAAGACTTCGAGATCGGCGAAGAAGTCGCGGAAGAAATCTTCCTGGAAGATTTCGGACGCCGCGCCGTGACCACAGCCCGGCAGACGCTCCTTCAGAAGGTGAAGGACCTCGAAAAGGACATCCTCTTCCAGAAGTACAAAGACCTCGTCGGTGAAATCATCACCGGAGAAGTATACCAGGTGCTGAGCAAAGAAGTGCTGCTCATCGACGCAGAAGGCAACGAAATTTCCATTCCGCGCAGCGAACAGATCCCCAAGGATCGCTATCGCAAAGGTGACAGCGTACGGGCCATCGTGCACAAAGTAGAAATGGTGAATGGCAACCCGAAGATCATCCTCTCGCGGACGTCGCCGGTATTCCTTGAACGCTTGTTTGAACAGGAAGTACCGGAAGTATATGACGGACTCATCACGATCAAGAAAGTCGTACGTGAGCCCGGTGAGCGCGCGAAGGTTGCTGTTGAATCGTACGACGATCGGATCGATCCGGTAGGCGCATGCGTTGGTATGAAGGGATCGCGGATTCACGCAATCGTTCGCGAGCTGCAGAATGAGAACATCGATGTGATCAATTACACCGATAATCTCGAACTGTACATCCAGCGCGCCCTGAGTCCTGCCAAGATATCGTCGATCAAGATCGATAAGGAGGCAGGCCGCGTATCAGTCTACCTGAAACCTGACCAGGTTTCCCTGGCAATCGGTAAGGGTGGATTGAACATAAAACTCGCGAGCCGACTTGTTAATTATGAGATTGATGTATTCCGTGAACTCGATGGTCAGGAGGACGAAGATGTCGATCTGGACGAATTCGCGGATGAAATCGAAGGTTGGGTAATTGACGAACTGAAGCGCATAGGCCTTGACACCGCCAAGAGTGTTCTGGCGTTGTCAGCGGAAGAACTCGTTCGCCGCACCGACCTCGAGGAGGAGACGGTTACGCATGTGCTCTCCGTCCTTCGTAAGGAATTTGAATAAGGCCGTCCGGACGCCTCAAAATGGGCGCGATCCGGAAGTTAATCGGCAAAAAAGAGCAATATTTGAAATATGGCAGAAGAGAAATTGATCAGGTTAAGTCAGGCAGCCAGAAAGCTCAACGTTGGTCATAACACCATACTTGATTTTCTGGAAAAGAAGGGATTCCAGGTTGAGAATAACCCTAACGCTAAACTTACGCCTGAACAATTCAGTCTGCTATCCAAGGAGTTCGCCGCGTCGGCAACGGAAAAGCGGGAGGCATCTGGTCTTACTATCGGTACGAAGCACACAGACAACGTCGTCATCGAGACCGAGCCTGAATTGCCCAAAAAGCGCCTCGAAGAAGAGGAGAGCATCATGATCAAGAACCTCGGCTCCAAGGACGTTGTCGCCAAGGAAGAGCCTAAGCCTGAAAAGATCGAACGGGGCAAACCGAAGCTGGAAGGAATTAAGGTCCTCGGTAAGATCGACCTCGAGGCAAAGGAGGAGAAGAAGGCAGATCCCGCTGAGAAACCCGCTGCCGCTGAAGCAGAAACCAAGCCTGCTCCTGCCGAAGAAAAGCCGGAGCAAGAGCTGATCAAGGCCCGCGCTGATAAGCTCGCAGGTCTCAAGGTGGTGGATCGCATCGAACTTCCCGCTGAGAAAGAAAAGAGAAAGGATCAGCCTGTTGCCTCATCCGATACCAGCAAGGAAGATCGGAAAGGCAAGCGACCGCGCAAGCGCATTCCTGCGTCCGGCGATGCAGGCGTTCGGGGACAGAAGCCGATGCGTGGTACAAAACCGCAGCGATTCCAAAAAGAAGAACCTTCCGAAAAAGAAATCCAGGACCAGATTCGCGCTACACTCGCCAAGCTGAGCACAGGCGGGAAGAAAGTTTCTGGTGCAAAATACAGACGCGAAAAACGCCAGGCGCTCTCCGACGCCCAGGAGGAAAAGATGCTTCAGGAACAGGAAGCATCAAAGACGCTCAAGGTTACGGAATTTATTTCAGCCAACGACCTCGCGTCCCTCATGAACGTGTCCGTGAATGAAGTCATATCGACTTGCCTTAGCCTCGGCATGTTCGTGTCGATCAACCAGCGTCTCGACGCTGAAGCCATTACGGTTATCGCCGACGAGTTTGGCTATGATGTTCAGTTCACGAGTGCTGAGGAAGAGCTTGATGTCGTGGAGGACGACGGTCTCGAAGACACCGACCCTCGCGCGCCCATTGTAACTATCATGGGTCACGTCGACCACGGTAAAACTTCCCTCCTCGACTACATCCGGAATACGAAAGTTACGGCGCAGGAAGCGGGTGGTATCACGCAGCACATCGGAGCATACGATGTGGTAACAAAGAGTGGTCATAAGATTGCGTTCCTCGATACTCCTGGTCACGAAGCGTTTACCGCGATGCGTGCACGCGGTGCAAAAATCACTGACGTGGCCATTATCGTTGTGGCTGCTGATGATGATGTGATGCCGCAGACGAAAGAAGCCATCAATCACGCACAGGTTGCCGGCGTGCCTATTGTTATTGCGATCAACAAAATTGATAAGCCCGGCGCCAATCCGGACAAGATTCGCGAGTCACTGTCCCAGATCAACATTCTTGTGGAAGAATGGGGTGGTAAATACCAGTGCCAGGAAATTTCCGCGAAGACGGGTCAGGGCGTAGATGAACTGCTTGAAAAGGTATTGCTCGAAGCCGAACTGCTCAACCTCAGAGCCAATCCTGAAAAGAGAGCTTCCGGTAGTGTTATCGAAGCATCTCTCGACAAGGGACGCGGATATGTGGCTACGGTCATGGTTCAGAACGGTACGCTTCGCGTGGGAGATATCCTCCTTGCCGGATCGCATTACGGTCGCGTCAAGGCCATGTTCGATGATACGGGCAAGCGGATTTCGGAAGCCGGGCCATCGACACCAGTGCTCGTCCTGGGTCTCGACGGCGCACCGCAGGCGGGTGAAAAATTCAACGTCATGGAAACTGACCGCGAGGCGCGTGAAATCGCCACCAAACGCGGACAAATACTCCGTGAGCAATCCATGCGGACCAAGAAGCACATTACGCTGGACGAAATCGGTCGCAGGCTTGCTATTGGTAACTTCAAGCAACTGAACGTTATCGTTAAGGGTGACGTGGACGGTTCTGTTGAAGCATTGTCTGACTCGCTCCTCAAACTGTCCACTGATGAAATCCAGATAAACATTATCCACCGCGGTGTCGGTCAGATTTCCGAATCCGATGTGCTGTTGGCCTCTGCTTCAGACGCCATTATCGTTGGATTCCAGGTACGGCCTTCCGCGGCTGCGAAGCGGATTGCAGAGCAGGAAGAAATTGAAATCCGGTTGTACTCGATCATCTATGACGCGATTAACGATGTGAAGGACGCTATGGAGGGCATGCTGTCGCCTGAAGTAGAAGAGGTGATCGTTGGAAATGCAGAAGTCCGCCAGGTGTTCAGGATATCGAAGGTGGGTACCATTGCCGGATGTATGGTAACGGACGGCTACATCAAGCGTCAGAATCCGATTCGCCTTGTTCGCGACGGTATCGTCGTGTACGCGGGCAAACTGAATTCGCTGAAGCGCTTCAAGGATGATGTCTCTGAAGTAAAGGCTGGCTTTGACTGCGGTATCGGCATCGAAAGCGTCAACGACATCCGCGTAGGGGATGTAATCGAAAGCTACGAGCAACGCGAAGTGAAGAGAACCCTTTAGAACGTGCTTACGTGCTTAGGTGTTTATGTGTTTACGTTGTGCGGTACCCACTTTTAGCACCTCGTAGTACATGGATTGCGGATGCCATGTCTTTGGAGTTGGCAAGACACCTGACCACGAATTAAAGCCCTGGGATATCAGACAACGTAAGCACGTAAGCACGTAAACACTTACTGTGTCCCCTCTGCCATCTTCTCCGCGCTATCAGCTATCCTCAACTGCTCGATGATTTCGTCGAGGTCTCCATTCATGATCGCGGGTAAGTTGTACAGCGTCAGCCCGATGCGGTGGTCGGTGACGCGGCTTTGCGGATAGTTATAGGTGCGTATTTTCTCTGACCGATCGCCCGAACGAATCATCGACCTTCGCGCAGCGCCCATCTGGCTTTGCTGCTTCTCTAATTCAATCTCGTAGAGTTTAGCTCGCAACATTTGCAAAGCGCGTTCGCGGTTCGCGTGTTGCGATCGTTCGATCTGACACGTTATAACGATCCCACTAGGCTTGTGTGTGAGTTGTACTTTCGTTTCGACCTTGTTAACGTTCTGCCCTCCTGCACCACTTGAGCGGGCAGTCTGAAATTCCAGGTCGGCCGGATTGATTTCGATATCAACTTCCTCCGCCTCGGGAAGGACAGCCACAGAGGCAGCGGACGTATGGACGCGACCTTGTTGCTCGGTTGCTGGCACGCGTTGTACGCGGTGGACCCCAGACTCGAATTTCAGGAGACCGTAAGCACCTTCGCCTTCCACGCTGCTGATGATTTCTTTGTATCCGCCGGCTGTACCTTCAGTAAGGTCGAGGACCGTGAGCTTGAGGCCCCGTTGATCGCAAAAGCGTTGATACATGCGGAACAAGTCGCCGGCGAAAATGGCGGCCTCGTCACCACCCGTTCCCGCGCGAATCTCAAGTATTGCCCCCTTGTCGTCATTAGGATCCTTCGGCACGAGCATTTCCTTGAGTTTGCGCGAAAGCTCGTCGATTTGAGGTTCGAGCTCGTCCAATTCTGCTTTTGCGAGTTCGCGCATTTCCGGATCCTTCTCTTTTTCCAGCACTTCCCGGGCTTGTCTCTGGTTTTCAACCAGTCGCAGGTACGAGTTGTATACTGTCACGATTTTTTCCAGGTCGCGATACTCCTTGCTCAGCTGCGAGAATTTCTTCTGGTCCTTAACAAGATCGGGCTGGGCGAGCAGTTGCCCGACTTCCTCAAAGCGCAGTTTAATATCTTCAAGCTTTTCCAGCATATGTTTCCGGAATCAGGGTCCAAATCTAGTGAAATGCACCCTATTGAGATTGTCATTATGCCCTAACTTTGTTGCATGAGATACATCGCTGTTCTATTATTCCTTCTGTACGTGTCGTGCGGCGGTTCGCTGTCGAGTGAAGAGCGGAAGAGGCTTCAGGAAGAAAGCCGGAAGCACGAAATCAAACGTGTGACGGAAGCCCAAATCGCTGAGGCTGCCCTCGCGAAAGGGAGGTCTGTAACGGACGTCGCCAAAGCATTGCGCGGTGACGCCGGGAAGCTGGATTCGCTGGGACGTGCGAAGGGCGCGACCATTCGGTGGCGCGTGCCGGGGTCGTCCAATGCCCTGGCAATAGAGCAGCAGATTATCGACGCCTACGTGATGAATCCTACGGCCGATCTGCCGGACAATGTACAGAATCTCGGCACAGATTCCGTGCTGTACTCACGACCAGAAGTATCCGTTTTGCCGGATGGTGCTGTCGCTATCGAAGGCGTCTGGAGTGTACGCTTTGCGAAAAAAGACCTGATCCTTGAAATGGAATAAATCTATTTTTTCTTCACGAGTTCGCGATAGCGGAAACAGGTAGTTATGTGGTCGTTGATCAGTCCACACGCCTGAAGGTGCGCATACATCACGGTGCTGCCAACGAATTTAAATCCTCGCTTCGCCAGGTCTTTGCTCAGCGCGTCTGATTCTTTCGAGGTAGCCGGAACCTGCTTCATGTCAGCCCAGCGGTTGACAATCGGTTCACCATTTACGAAACGCCAGATGTAGTTATCGAAGCTTCCAAACTCTTCCTGGATGTCGAGGAATTTCTGTGCGTTGTTAACGGCGGAGTTAACCTTAAGGCGGTTCCTCACAATGCCCGGATCCTGCAGGATTTTTTCAATCCTTTTTTGCGTGAATCGCGCGACCTTTTCCGGGTCGAAGTCTGCAAAGCATCGACGGTAACCCTCGCGCTTGTTTAAGATCGTCAGCCAGCTCAGGCCGGCTTGTGCGCCTTCCAGAATCAGAAATTCAAAATGCGTACGGTCATCGTGAACCGGTACGCCCCACTCTTCATCGTGATAGCGAATGTAGAGGTCTGTTTTGAGGCACCATGTGCACCGTATTTTCTCAGCCATGTCTTTGGTTGATTATCGTATTCATCGAGGCATTCCACGAACGCAGGGCGGGAAGTTATATCAAAATTGTATAGATTCACGGTCCACTGCGCGTGCAATTACTAAGGATTCTTGCTCATCTTGAGAACGGCGGTTTCACCGCCAGGGATTCATGAAAGAGGCGATTACCGTATATGTAGCCGATGATCACACCCTTTTTCGAAAGGGTATCGTGAGACTGTTGTCTGCATTTGAACGGATAGGTGAAATACGGGACGTCGAAAACGGTAAAGAGCTTTGTGCGCTAGTAAAGGCTGAACCTCCGGATGTCGCGATCATTGACTTGCAGATGCCTGTAATGGACGGCTTCGAAACCTGCAGCTTCATCCTTTCCCGTTATCCCCAGGTAAAGCTCATCGTGTTGTCCATGCACGACGATGAGCGATACATTAGTCAGCTTCTCCAGATGGGCATACACGGATTTCTCCTGAAGAGCGCTGATCCGTACGAGTTGGAGCGCGCGATTTATTCTGTGGTGGAGAACGACTTCTATCAAAACGATCTGATTAGCTCAGTTCTCCGCCGTCGCATCAAACGTCAGAAGTCTCAACTGCCTGCAGAGAAGAAGGTGGACCTCTCGGAACGAGAGAAGGAAATTCTCCAACTCATTTGCATGGAGATGACGATTCGTGAGATCGGGACAAAGCTGTCGCTCAGTGAAAACACCGTTCGAAATCACAGAGTCCGGATCATGGAAAAGATCGGGGTTCGGAACACGGTAGGACTCGTGAAATATGCCATTCAGTCGGGCCTCTTCAGCTAACCAGACCCGTAGGCCCAATAGTAAAAAAGTACTAATTGTATAGTGGTTTTTAACTAATTGCGAATTTGCGAAACCCTCAAATTCGCACGGAATCGCAGCTTTTATTACACGGCTGGCTGGAACAGGGAAAAAACCGCCCCAGCCAAATTTTCGTAATCCCCATATTGC
>DATCLO010000210.1:0-16381 GCA_036563875.1 Cyclobacteriaceae bacterium | reverse complement strand
GTGTTGGATTGTCGTATTAACAGCGATGCTGAGAGGAGTCGATGGAAATTTATTCCCCGAAACTGTACAACACTTTTTACATTGTCAGTGACTCACGCTTCAGATGATTTTCGCACTTCGATCGTAACTTCTGCATTGTCTGTTCCACTCATCCCTTCTCCAACCAGGATAGGATCGTCAAGCAGTGTTGCCTCAATATTGGAACCTTCATGCACGATACGCACCCGCGCTCCCTTTTGGAGCTTACGCAATTTGCTGGACGGAACCGTGGTTCGTATTTGCAAGGGGTGTCCTTCCATCAGATCCTTGAACTGAAAAGATTCCGCTCGTATTGTGATTGTATTGCTCATAAGATGTATACCATTTAGCCTTCGAAAATGAGGGGCTCCTAAGAGCCCCGCCTGTCTTTAGCCTTTCAACCGAATAGCCGGGTCGGCGACCATCCCAGTTAAAAGGAGTGGATTGGTCTTAATCCGTTCAGGATTTCAACCCATAACAGGCATTAACCATAGTGGAAAATTCGTGCCACATGCATCCCTGAGAACTGCATGCGTTTTTCTGTATACAACGTGTTTACAAAAGTCCACAGTTGGAGTGTTGAAGTGTTGAGGATTAGGTTTTGTGCTGAGGAACCCGAAGGGCGGCTATACCCGACATTCCGCAGACGCTCACAACTTGGTACGCAATTGGATAACGCATAGCGTGAACAGGTACCGTAAAGCAGACCTCTAGTCGCTTTACAGCAAGAACAAGGGCACACACAGACACACTATATTCCGGGGTACGTCATTAGATACGTGATGACTTCAACACTTCAACACTTGAACACTTCAACACTTCAACACATCCCTATGGCAAAATATTCGAAGAAAGCGCAGAACTCTGTGAAACGGGCGATGCGCAAAAGAAAAAGCGGCACACTCAAATCCGGGAGTGGCCGCAAAGTCACGAGTAAGAAGCAGGCGATCGCGATAGGTTTGTCTGAAGCTCGTAAGAAAGGGGCCAAGGTTCCGAAAAAGAAGACGAGAAAGAAAACGGCACGGAAGAAAGCAGGAAGGAAGAAGACGACAAGGAAGAAAAGCTGAGGAATTACACTAAGAGCGAATACTCGTATGGCAGAGAAAAAGAAAATCCGCAAGCCGCAGACACAGGCGCGTCCGGGGAGCGAGGCGAAGATGAAACCCGCCCCTGTTGCCGAGCGACCGGAGCGGCCTCATAAACTCAAGAATAAGGTCGCTTTCATAACGGGGGGAGATAGCGGTATTGGAAGGGCAGTAGCAATACTGTTCGCCGAAGAGGGAGCAGACATCGCGTTGTCTTACCTCAATGAACATGAGGATGCGGAACATACGAGGGAGAGGGTAGAGGAGTTGGGTCGAAAGTGCCTGCTGCTAAGTGGAGACATTGCCTCAGAGGCGGTTTGCAGGAAAATTGTGAAGTCGGCAGTGAAAAAGCTGGGACGCATTGACATTCTGGTCAACAATGCGGCGATTCACTATGAGCGGAAATCGATTACCGACATCGCGACGGATCAGTTGAAGAAGACTTTTGCAACCAACATCTTCTCAATGTTCTGGATCACGCAGAATGCGTTGCCTGCCATGAAAAAGGGCAGCGTTATCATCAATACATCGTCCGTTACGGCCTATCGTGGAAGTCCCCACCTGATTGATTATTCGGCGACAAAAGGAGCGATCGTCGCTTTCACCCGCAGCCTGTCGGCGAACCTGGTCAAGAAAGGCATTCGCGTCAATGGGGTTGCGCCGGGTCCGATCTGGACACCGTTGATCGTATCAAGTTTCAACGCCGACCGTGTCGCAAAGTACGGCAGCGATGTGCCGATGGAGCGTGCAGGTGAGCCGGCGGAGGTCGCTCCCTGCTTTTTGTTCCTGGCGAGCGACGACTCCACCTATATGACTGGCCAATTCCTGCACCCCAATGGGGGCGAGATATTAAATACCTAGTATCGCAGTTGCAGCGCTATCCGGCCCATCGAAGTCAGCGCGTCGTTGTCCGTAAAAAGGGCCGTGCCTCCTTTACGGATCACTGTCTCAATGATTTCATCAACCACTGCTGGCACGGTCTTGTGTTTTTCATCGGGTTCGTTGAGATACAACTGTGGATGGCCGTCAACTACAAAACCGGTACATTCGTAGTCTTTTTCGACAAGGAGGGACAGTCCGCGCCCTTCGTGAGCGGCGATCCACACCTCCTGAACGCCTTTTGCGACCCGTGCAGGAACATCGCGCTCCTGCAAAGCGGCGATTTTTTCCTCCAGGGCTTTTTGCCGATAGGCGAGGAACGATTCGAACGCCCTGGATCTGAGTTCCTGAAAATTGTATTCGTCGAACGAGCCAACGATTTCTCCGCGGATCAGTGCGGAGGTATCCTGTTGCCTGAAGTCTGCTATACTCTCGACCGTGCCGGCGACGACCAATGGTAGCGAGGTTGAACCCATGATTCGGGCAATGCTGTTAATGGCTTCACGAAAGAACGATTGTGTCCTTACTTTGACCATCGTGCTTTTCTCCTCTGCCATTTCCTGTCGCGAGTGTCCGAACGCTGGTGCCGGCCGCGCGTATTCATATTCGTCTTCAAACGTCATAGGAAAATCCCCGTCGGTAACTTCCGTGAGTACATCTCCGCGCGCGGAGTACAAGCGGATTTGTTTTTTACCAACCGCGGCGACGAAATAGGGTTCGGTCAGTTGCTGCAGGTAATACAGGTCACGCGTTACAAACGAGTCGTTAACGACAACGCGTTCCTGAACCGGGAATGGAAACGACACAACTCCCGAGACTTCCGGCGAAATGTAAATGCCTACCCCGTCCCGGGAGTAATCCATTGCGAGCCGATCAGTCAGCTGATCCAGTTGCTTAACAAGTTCGTCGGACAACCCGCGTTCTTTGGCAAGGGTTTTTGCTTTCCGCAGCGCTTTCCGAAGAATCTCAGGGTTCTGCAAACGTTCCGGTGCAAGTCTGTACTGCGGCACGATGACAGAAAGGCAGGGGCCTTTCTGTACCCGAAGAAGCTTGTTATGTAACTCGTCCATGGCGATTAAGTTGCTTACTACTTAGTTACAACCTAACGCCATTCACGGTTCCTTGCCATGACGTTTGTTAGCGGAGAATCAGGGATTTCGTCATGCCGGGGAAAGTACGCAACAATGTAATCTTCCCCGGGAACGAATTCGTAATTAAAAGACAACGACGGGAAGGTCTGGTGGTAATCCGAAAGTTGGCTGCGCGCCGGTTTCGTAACGGCTTTCGTTAGCGAATCCGTGTTGCCTTACCACCTGTGCATCCAAAAAGTATCGGGAGATCTTGCTCCGCGTGTAAACGGCAGTTGAGCCTGCGGCAGAGTATACGAGATCAACAGCCTGGAAGCATGTTTGATTTACGTGAGCCACCGCCAACTGCATGGTCGCCCGCTCACCTGCAGACAAGGTGATGCCTCTCTTTGTCTTATCCCACGCATCGGTGATCGTATGATGTAGGTACGCACGCGCTGACCGCAGCCTTGCTTCCGCCATACCCCACTTGCGTTGTACAGTTCCACGGTGTTTAATGGTGGACATCGAACCCAGGGGCGTCTTCGAATCAATAATCGCCAACAACTCCTCGGTAGCATTTGCTGCCAGCGCGATGGCTACCGGTACGATGAAGCATCCGGGACCGGCAAGTATGGCCGGGAATCGGTACAGAGGTCCGGAACAATGCGAGTTGTGCTCGCGTGCGGGATCGAGGGGAAAAGCGCGATGATGCGGAACGAACACATTGTTGGCGATGGTGTCGTTGCTGTCTGTCGCTTTCATTCCGATGGAATACCAAGTGTCCTCTACAGAGCATTCGCTTGCCTTCATACAAACCCCTATAACCTGTGGAATGCCGTCTACCTGTTTGGGTTTGCCATTTTCCATCACGATGGCGGCAACGCAAATCCATTTTGCTTCGCGAACGTTACTGGTAAGCGGGCTCCTGCCGTTGATCAGAAATCCACCATCAACTGGTGTGGCCAGCATCGGGGGATGAAACGTTCCTGCAGTGAATGTGTCAGCGTCGTCTCCATAAAGCTCTTCTATGCCTTCGTCGTTCAGTCGGCTCGTCCACCATGCGGATGTGCTGGTCACCATTATTGACCAGGCTGCCGCCGGATTGTAGCGGGCAATTTCCTCGACGGCGCGCGCGGCAGTTAGCGGATCCGTTTCCAGTCCGCCCAGGCTTCTCGGTACGAACATGCGATACAGTCCGGCTGTTCGCAACGTATGTATAGTCTCTTGCGAAAGCTGCCTATTGCGTTCCTCGGATTCAACGCGGGCAGCGAGTGTAGGCGCAATTCTTCGCGCGGTGTCAAGAAGGTCAGCTGCCTTTGCTGCGGCAGTGTACTCAAGAATCTCGTTTGTATTCATTGCAATTGGGTGTTACTTGATGCATACCCCAAAGCTACCGGAAGGAGCTGGCTGAGGCTTGCCTGCGCGGCTCAACGTTTTGACTGAAAAGATCAATTGGAAAATGAATTACCTGAAATCAGGCAGGCTGGAGGTTGGTCTCCCGTCGTTTCAGTCTCCATTGTGAAGGCGTTGTTCCGGAGTGTTCTTTGAAGGCGCGGCAGAAGTGTTGCTGACTTTCAAAGCCAGCTTCAAAGGCAATCTCTCCGATAGTCATGGATGTGTTTTCAAGCAACTCCTGGGCTAGTCGCACGCGGCGCTTCATAATCCACTTTGCAGGAGTAGTGTTAAAAATCTTCTTGAATTCGCGCTTGAAAGTAGCCGTACTTCGCCCTGCTAGCCGGGAGTATTGCTCAATCGTAAGGTTCGCCGTGAAGTTCTTCTGCATCACCGCCTCGAGTGCAGGAAGCCTCCCTTCGCGGAGGCAGTTGAAGTACGCGAGGAGATGCGCATTCTTACTATCTGATAGTATGGAAAGCACCAGTTCCTTGAACTTAAGTTCGACAAGATTTTCCGGTGGCGAAGGATCCATGGTGAAATAGGGAATCATGGACACGAAGAATGAACGCGAACGTTCATTGAGATGCAGGGTCATTAAATCTTCGTCCTGAACGGACGGCAGGGAGTGCATCGGAAGTCTGTGAAGGCTTTCGTTCATCAGTTCCCTGATGAAACCGTCAGGGATGAAGAACGCCATAGCACACCATGGTTCGCTTCCCGGCCGCTCGTTAATTTGAGTGCCCTTCTTCAGAAAGGCGCAAACGCCTTCCGTCATTTCAATCCGATTGTTGCCGCGGTGAAATATCCGCCTTCCGCCGATTACATATACGATGATGTTACATTCCAGGTAGGCCCTGATTTTCCGGGTCTGCTGAGGACAGTCGTAATGCGTAAACAGGAGATCACCACACACCAAACGTCGGGAGAGGCTGGGATAGTCCCTGAAAAACTGGAACAGGTTTACCATGTGGGTCGCCTTAACATTATCGAATATAACGATAATGGATCATTTTTGGATATCAGGTCGGCATTACAAGTTTTCACGCGGTTCGCTCGTATTACACACTACGCAATCGTGCACACCCCAGACATCATCTACTCCTCTTCACGCTTCAGTATTCCGTTAACTAGGTTCAGCCATTGCATTCTTGAAAAGGCAACTACGCCTGCGAGGCCTACCAGTGCGTCTCTGATCTTGCCGGCGGCTGTGTCGGCGTCGGTATTCGGTTTTGTATTTCGGTCAAAGATCGCGGCGGTCACAACATTCTTGTCTCTCGTGATGCTGAATGTACTCGTCGAATCTTCCGAATAAAAATGCGCCACCGTGCTCTGTGGTTCTGCAGGATTTCGGGCGGGGCGAACGCGGAACGCATAGCGGTTCGTGTCTTCCGATGACATGATTTCCACTTCTTCCACAGCTACCCAATCATAACCGTCGCCCTGGGTGTTGCCGGGACCTGGAATTTTAATCTTCAGGTAATCGCCTTTCTGCACGGGGCGATCCACTACGTTTCCGTCCGGATCAGTAAGGATAAATTCCGCTGAAGGATCGCCAGCGAGTCGTGACCATTCTCCGACATTCTGGAGCCGGTTTACCGCGGTGGTGAAAAACTCTCTCGCCACAGTGTCGTTGGCAAGAAGTACTGATGCTGTGGCGTCTATTTCTCTTCCGGTCTTTTGTTCCGGAACGATAGCAGGTTCTTTTTCAGGATTCATCGTTGTAACGGTTTGGTGAGACATACATGTTATGCGTCGACAACGCGACATCACTATCATACGAAAATCACATGCCACACTCGTGAACACGGAATGGGGCGTAGATCATGTAGTCAAAAGTTTTCTGATGTCGAAGAATATCCACAGCGTAGGATAAAATTCGACTCGCTTTGTGAACTGTTGTAAGTGCGGTTTGCGGTATGCGACGTTCATTTAACCCTGCAGTTGGTGGTATGGGCGTTGAGAGTGCCAGGTTTTGTAAAAAGTCTGCTACCTTGGTGCACGGTTCCGCCTTCAATGTGAATCATTGAAAGTAAAGAAACCATGAAAAAAAGGTCCGCCATTCCCCTGGTTGGCAACGCGATGTTGCTGGTAATTGTCGTTAACGTCTTCGGGCAATCTTCTGTAACGCCCGCAGACCCCTGGTTCAGGGTCGATAAACTTCGCGATGGCGTCTGGCGCATATCGGAAGGTGACATTGACAACATGTATCTTGTTGCAGGCCGCGACAGCGCCATGCTCATTGACACCGGATTAGGTATTGCCAACCTGAGGGATTTTATCAAGACGGTCACTCCGCTTCCTTTGATCGTGGTGAATACCCACGCGCACCTTGATCATTCCGGTGGGAGTTATCAGTTTCCCCGGGTCTATGCGCATCCCGACGACTTCGATATGATTCGATTCTTCGGTAAGAAGCAATTCAGGAAGTATACCGTGTCAAGTTTGCAAGTCGATCTTCCCGACTCGCTGAAATTTCCCGTGTATGACAGTCTGTACAACGTGAACTTGTTGCCCGTGCGTGATGGGCAGATTTTTGACTTGGGTGACCGAAAGATTGAAGTCATCCATACGCCCGGGCACACGGCGGGAAGCATTTGCCTTCTCGACCACAAGGACGGCGTGTTGTACTCCGGCGACACGAACAACGGCTTGGTGCAGCTTCATCCACCGGACGCACTTCCGCTCGAAGTTTACCTGCAAAGTCTTGAGAAGCTTGCCAACCGCATCGGGTTTCATACACTTTATCCGGGACACGATCTTCCTTTCGACAGGGATTTTATTCGTGAACAGATTGAGTGTGTGAGACAGATTATTTCCGGCGAATGTGACGGTGTGCCGTACGAGAGCCTGGCAGGTGCGCGGGTCTGTGGCTACGGCCGGGCGCGCGTGTCGTATGACCCGGAGAAGATTGCTGTGAGCAGCCGCTGATGTAATAGGCTAATAATTCCAGGGGATTCCAGACCGAACCGCACAATTTTACCGCGTGTTTATTGAGAGGACGGCCTTCTGAGGTACGATTTCTGCATGCTTTTCGGGGAATGCGTATTAGGGCGTTAGCTGGCCAATTGTTATATTTGACGTTCTGACAATGATGCGGAAAGTAAGCCGAAATATTGGGTTCTGCTTGATAGTCAGCGTCCTGGTAGGGGTGATGGTCTTGAGTTCGGATGAGGCTCAGGCCCAGTCGCGCAAGAGGGTAATTCAGCTCTCTGGTATCGTTATGGGATCGGACAGTGCCTCGTTTGTCCCGGGAGTACACGTGTACGTGCCGAAAGCGGGAAGGGGAACTACCACAAATGAGGTGGGTTTTTTCTCCATGCCCGTTCTCGTTGGTGACAGCATTGTAATAAGCGCTGTTGGCTACCACCGCCAGCATTACATTGTACCTCCAACGGCCAACGAATACCAGACGATAATCATCACCATGGTGGAGGATGTCACCTTCCTCAAGGAAGTTGAGATAGTACCTTTCCCCACGGAGGAAGTATTTAAGGAGGCTGTGCTCGCTCTGAATGTACCGATGGACGCTATCGATGAAAAAAATCTGAATGCTGAGCTGCTGGCGCTGATGTTGAAGACCACTCCTCCTGACGGGCCACAGAACGCCCGATACTCATTGGATCAATGGGCGAATGCGCAGAACAGCAAATACCAACCCGTCACCAATCCGCTCCTGAACCCCTTCAACTGGGCGAAGTTTTTCAACTCGCTGAAAAAGAAGAAATAAGGGGATTTCGATCCTTTTTGCTATAATTGCAACCCCGTTTGGCCAGTCATTCGCGGCCATGGGACATATGGTTCGGGGTGTAGCGCAGCCCGGTTAGCGCACCACGTTAGGGACGTGGGGGTCGGTAGTTCGAATCTACTCACCCCGACTCGCCCGCCTCACTACCTTGTCGAAGGTGAAGGCGGGCGATTCTATTTTTAGTGCATCTTGAGAGTGATTTTTAAGGCGGGCTCGTCGGGGCAGGCCCCGACCAGGTTTCACCTCCACACACTTTCCAAATTTCAGAGTTTCTTTATTTATCAGTGCGGGTGATTCGAATCTATTCACCCCGCTTGTCCCGACGACTATGAGAGTCGGGAACTCGCCCGCCTTGACTGCTGTTCACGCTGCCCTCTACCTATTCGTCGTAATATCCGGCAATTCGTACCACGGCGCTGGCGCCGGAGTTGATGGCGGCCGGTCGCGAAGCTCTCGTCTGACCCTGGCATGTGTTGAAAGAATGGACGGAGGCCGGCCAAACTGTTTTGCGTAGGTCCGGTAGTCAGTAACATAACGCTTCTCGAAATCCCGCGCACACTGTCCACTGTTATCAGTAGACAGATGACCAATCCGACTCAGATTCCTGGAGTTGCGATAGTGCTTTCGGTAAAACTCCGAATAGTGTGCAAGGTTGGGGACGATATAGCTAAGGTGACCCAACTCATGACTGAGCATCAACAACGCACGTTCCGAAATCCAAAGATCAACGGCCACGCTATGCGTCCCATGCTCCGAAGTCGGTGCATCGCGGTCGATGCCAGTGTTCGACAAAATACTCGCAGCGGCAAACGGCACGCGTGAGGATTGTTTCGGTATCAGTCGCACATAAATATCCGTAGGCCTTCCCCTTCGATCCCTGAGATCATTCATCTCATAGTACAGACCTGGCGATATTACTTTCAATCGATCCAGCAGATCGCGTGTGAGTTCATGGTATATCACGACCCGTTTCAACTCAGCGATCCTCGACTTCAGTCTTTGCTTTTCGTATAGGCTTAATCCTTTTGAAGTGGCGAGTTGTTGTCTCAATATTGGCAGTGAATCCTGGGCATGTCGTAACCGGGATTCGTGACCGTTCCTGAACTTTCCGTGCGAGTGAATCGATACTGACAACAACGCCACACAAAAGAGCACTCTGAGGCTGGCATTCATCATCTCGTAACGGGGGATCACGTTGTGCGATATTATCGCCACACCATTGCCAAAATTCATGCCGTCACAATGATCAATGGTGCCCGGTGCACATTTGCAACTACGTATTCTTACGCCAGCGGTGAAACTCAGACGTTGCGCGGCGAAACAATGCTACATGCGACGTGACAGCCTACGCGGCGCAAACGACGTTTGGTTAAACAAGTGTCCTTTTGCGCACGCGCGCCATTCGATTTTGTACACCTTTGTTTCCTTTACATTGTATCGATAGGCTGTCACAGACCCCTCTGCATTCACCGTGCCGGTCCGTTATGCCTTCTCGCTCGTTAATATTGATTCAAAAAATTCTATTTTTACTAAGCGCCAGTCCGGCCAGGGTTATGAAGGGAGTGATACGCGACTGCCAGCACGCTCCGGATCCAGTCTTAATTGCGTTAGCATGAATAATCATACGGTTACGTTTAGCAACGGACAACAGGTGCTGGCACTCGGACAGGGGACTTACATGATGGGACGATCGTGGTTGAAACGAAGACAAGAGATCAAAGCGCTCCGTGCCGGAATAGATCTGGGGATGACCGCTATTGATACTGCTGAACGATATAAGAATGAAAGGTTAGTGGGCCAGGCAATTCGCGGCCTGCGGGATAAGGTCTTTCTGGTCACCAAAGTACAACCCTTTAATGCCAAGCATAGCAATGACGTAATTGCCGCCTGTGAGAGGTCGCTTAGCAAACTCGGAACTGACTTTATCGACTTATACCTGCTCCACTGGACAGGCTCATTGTCCTCCTATGATGAGACGGTCGCCGCCATGACGTTGTTATGTGAGCAAGGCAAGGTAAGGATGTGGGGCGTCAGCAATATGGATGTACCGAAGATGGAGCGCTTTTTCTCCATAATCAACGGTGATGCTTGCGCAGCCAATCAGGTTCGCTACCATGTCGCAGCTCGTGATATCGAGCGAGATCTGATCCCCTGGTGTAAGGAACACTGCATCGTGGTGATGGCCTACTCACCAATGGGCGAGGGGAAACTGGTTCAAGATCCGACGCTGTCGGCAATAGGAAGGAAATACAACCCCACGGCGGCACAGGTGGCGCTGGCATGGTCTGTTCGTAATACAAATATTCTTTCTATACCTAAGGCGAGTTCACCATCGCATGTGTTGGAGAATTTCAAGAGCCTTTCTATTCCCCTGACTGAGGAGGATATCAGCGAAATCGATCGGGTGTATCCACCTCCGGCAGGCAATATACCCGCTGCAACGTAGGTCAGCGGCCACACAACCCCCTTTTGGCTTTGAAATCCTACATTTTTTTCATTCTTGCCTTTGGATGCGTACCTACGATCCCATATGCCCACAATAGCAGAGAAGCTGTAACGCTTTACTCACGTGTGGCAGTATGCCAATAATTCCTGGCGTCTGATTGCCCGTCAAGCCACGATCATCAAAGTGGAGTGAGGCGAATAGTGGCATCTTTTGTATTTTTGGAGGCTACTATCACAGCATGAGGCTAAAACACTTTAATCTGGTTCTTGGCTCGCAGATTTTCAAGGCGTGCGCGGACGAGGCGCGACTCCGAATTCTGAACCTCATATTCGAGAACGGCGAGATGTGCATATCCGACCTGGAGCGCATCCTTGAGTTTACCCAGGCCAAGACGTCGCGACACATAATCTACCTGAAAAATTCCGGCATGCTTACCCATCGTCGGTACAATAACTGGATTTTTTACCAGATTAAAGATGAAGTGTACGAAATCGTAAATCAAATCCTTCAGTTCGTTCGAAGAGACCAACAACTGCAACGCGACATCAGCCTTTACAAGACTTTATATTCAAACCGCGAACTCTCCATTAACAAGGTCGAGCGCGAGGAGTGGCAGAACAGGGTTGCTCGTCAACCGGGATAGATAGACTGTAGTGGAGTATGAAATACAAGGCGATTTTTTTTGACCTCGACCACACACTCTGGGATTACGAGACCAACTCGCGCGAGACGCTAACAGAGATGTATGAACATCACGGACTCGCGAACAAAGGTGTGCCCGACGCAGCCTCCTTCGCGAATGTGTTCCGGCAAGTTAACGATCAGTTGTGGTATCAATTCGATCGTGGACTGATCACGAGCGAGACGATACGGCGCGAGCGGTTCATCACAGTGCTACGCGCTTTTGGAATCGACGACACCGAACTTGCCTCGGAGTTGTCGGACGATTACATCCATGCATGTCCCCGCCGCTGTAACCTGATGCCGTACGCTCTCGACACGCTGCAATACCTGTCAGGTCGTTATTCGCTAACGGTCATCACCAACGGTTTCGACGAAATCCAGAAAATGAAGCTGGAGTCAGGAAACCTTGCCAGCTTTTTCAACCATGTTGTCACTTCGCAAAAAGCCGGACATCGCAAACCGGCGAAGGAAATTTTTGAGTATGCCCTTCGCTCTAACGCGGTGCAACCTCAGGAAGCCCTCATGGTCGGGGATAACCTGATCACTGACATCGGTGGTGCCTGCAATGCTTCCATCGACACTGCATTCTTCAATCCGGAACGTATGCTTCATGATACGCCCGTAAACTACGAAATTGCCAGCCTGAAAGAGTTATGCGACTTGTTGTAGGGAGTTAATCAGTCGTCTTCGTTGTATTGCTCATTCGGCCTGAACTCCCACATGTCGTCAAACCGGCTTGAGCCGCTTTGCCCGGTGCCTAAGAATGCCCGGTCGTTGATGGAGAAGGCAACGGCGAGACTTCGGCTTGAACCTTCAAACGAAGTCTTTTGAGTCCAGATTTGCGTGCCTGGATCATATTCCCAAACGGTGTTGTCCACAGAGCCGCCGGACGGAACGCCAGTCGCTATGTATGCTTTTTCATTAATAGTGAAGGCAACCGCATTGTAGCGCTGTACTGCCGAAGTGAATTCATCGTAATATTCTTCGCTGCTGTCGGGCGTCCGTTTGGTCCAGCTTCTTCCTTCCGGATCGAATTCCCAGAAGTCGATATTGTAAAGGCCGTTGTTCCTTCCACCGCATATGTAACCTTTTCCCTGTAGTACGAATGCGAGCGCTTCCTCGCGCTTTTGGCCGGGGTAACTTGCAATTTCCGTCCACCTGTCTTCGCTCGGTTCGTACTCCCAGAAGTCGTTATAATTATTTGCGCCATCATTGCCGGTACCGACGTAGCATCTCTCGCCGATGCAAAAGCCTACGGCATTGTAGCGGGCAGTGCCGCCGAAGTCGCTAAGTTGTGTCCAGGTATCGGTATTGGGATCGTACTCCCAGAAGTCGCCAAGTTCTTCCGTAACCAGATTGCGATTATATCCTAACCCGACGTATCCTTTTCCTCCTGCACTGAAGCTGACGGCTCGTTCACGACCAATGCCAGGGAAACTGGCCTTTGTTTGCCAAAATCCCAGTTCAGGGTCATACTCATACAGGTCGGTGAAGTAATCTGTTCCGTTGTATCCTAATCCCACATAAGCCTTGTTTCCAATGGTAAAGACGATAGCGCTGGCGCGCCTTGCCCCCTTAAAGGGAGTTGTGAGTATCCAATTTCCCATGGTTGACTCTGATTCAGGGTCTTCATTGCAGGCGGTCATACACATCATCACTGCTATCAGAAGCACATAACCTGACAACCTCATCTTTGTATAGTTCATATTTTGATTTTGAGTTTAGTCTTTCACGCGCACGTAATACAACATCAGCTTCATAGGACGTTCGCTCATTTGATCACCCACATACAGTCGGTGCACTGAAGAGCGGAGAAATTCATCCTCGGATGTGAACAGCACAGCATTTTGATTGAACTCCGGTTGTGCCAGTTGGTAGTTGACGAAATCCAGGATGCTCAACGGATAACGCGTATCCCTGCCCAGATAGACGTCCTCCTCCAGGCGTACCCGTACTTGACTATCGGATATACTGATGACTTCGTTCTGTCCGTTAACGACATACATGGCGAGAACTTCGGGAGCAGGCGTGTTGCCTTTGCCAGATCGTGGTACAGGCGAGAACTGCAATACAGCTTCCAGAATATGGAGGCCGGGATTGTCGATCAAAATATCTCTGAGATAAGGTATCTCAACACGTATTCCCAAACCGCATCCACCCTGGTAATACGCCTTGTGGTCCGTAAAAACAGATCGTATGCTTCTCTGACTTGAAAGCGGGGCAAGACTTGTGCTACTCCGATCTGCCGTGATGTGGTTGAAGCGAATGTTACTGCTGGTGTTGAGCCTAAAATGTCTCTCTTCAACAGGCAGTGATGACCGGTCGTGATAATAGATGCGAACCTCGGCGTCAGTCTTGAATCCAAGTACGGCTCCGTTCGCGTCCGCCCCGGGGCTTACGGCGAGACCTCGGAGATATTTAAGAAAATCCTGGGAAGAACTGATTTCTGTAGCCGATTTTTCAGCCAGCTTATAGATGTTGAGTCCGAAGTCATCCGAAAGTGGGATTTCGATGCTATCGCCAAGGGTGGGCCGGGGTTCAAATGTGATCGATCCTAACGCTTCCGGGTCGTAATCGAAGGATGACGTGTTGTACAAACTGCCTTCGATCAGCTTAATTTCTTCGACTACTTCGTGGACGACCAGGGTTGTCGAAGAAAGCGTATCGTAATAGGAGTAGTCGTCATATCTCAACAGGAGCGTTGCGCGTGAGTAGCTTGCATTGGTCAGGGTGGGAACATCGCCCGGGGTAATCTGGAAGAACGGCATTGCTGTGATAATTCCAAGTTCTTCGTCAATATGGCGACCAGCGAGCAGCCGCGCGGGATTGCTTGTGATCATACTGTCTAACGCAACAGTAGATACGCGAAGCGTCAACGTATCAAAGGAATCAATGTAAAGACTTCCGCTCTGAAAAAAATCCGATCCGATCCCCGAGGGTTCGTTATTGCAGGAATTCGTCGCAAGAAGTAACATGAAACAAAAGAAAGGCCCGCCTGTCTTCATCATTCTTGTCCCGGGTAAATAAAGTGCACCGGAATCAGGCGTTCAAAAAATGTCGACCAACACCGTCGATTTACCATCCAATTCCGCATGATCGCCTGCCAATTGTTTAATGTATCCGAGGGCACGCTGAGAGACGGTAATGTGCCGTACGAAGGTATTTGTAGTTTGTTGATCGCCAAGGAATGGCGGCTCGTATAGATATTTTTCTGATGCGCTGCGCGACCTCTACCTTTTCGGGTATTTCTGGATGCGTTATGAACTATTCTTTGGGGACACCCGTTGTGCTGATCCTGGTCTTGTCGAGTCTGTTGTCGCGGGCCCAAACGATTTCCAATTCTCCTTATTCGCTTTACGGCGTGGGAACACTTCAGGGTAAGTCGACCGCATTGAATCGTTCGCTAAGTGCGACGGGTATAGCAGTTCGTGATCCACTCAACCTTAACACTGTGAACCCCGCTTCGAACACGTCCATTGAGTATCCAACGCAGATTTTTGAGGCAGGCTTCTTCGTTGAAGCCGGTGATTACTACACGGAAGAGGCGTCGACTACGTATGGCTCCGGCAACGTGACCTCTCTGAATGCATGGTTCAGGTTCTCCAGGCGTTGGGCTGGAACGGTAGGTATTGCTCCCTTTAGCAATATGGACTACACGATTTCTTCGCGAAGAAGGATCGGAACAGATGGAGGCTCCTCGGTCACGTATTGGGGCAACGGGGGATTGTCGCAATTCTATTTCGGAAATGGATTCCAGGTCACGAAAAATTTGTCTGTAGGCGTCACGGGGAGTTTCATTTTCGGTTCGCTGAACAAGAACGAAGAAGTGACGTCTGGGTTGGGTACGGGAATCATATTGACCGACAGAACATACATCAATGCCGTCAACCTCGACTTTGGTGCGCAGTATACGTTCTTTTTCAAAGAGAACACGAAGCTCACTGTCGGCATCATCTATGACGACCACCTGAGGCTCAATACTTCATCCAAACGGTACGCCCTCCGGGAAACAGATACCATCTACTCGAAATCTAATTCTATCGATGATTATACATTGCCTTCCCGTTATGGCGCCGGACTCGCATTCGCAACGCCCCGTTCACTTCTCGCCACCGACATCACCTTTGCTGAATGGTCTTCAGCAAGGGTGGATGATGATACAAGGCTGCGCGATACCTTTGGGTTCTCCATGGGATATCGGTACAAGGGTGATCCTGACGCGGACACTTACTGGGGAACGATTCAGCTAAGTACCGGTATTTACTATCGTGAAAACTACCTGGTATTGGAAAACCAGGCTTTTGCCGACTGGGGATGGTCCGCCGCCATTGGTTTTCCGGTGAGTGGAAACCTCGGCACAGTTAACCTTTCTTACAATCACAACCAAACGGGCACGCTCAACAATGGGCTGATGCGATATCGGAATCATGTGTTTTCGATCGACGTCACGTTCCGCGATCTATGGGGGATGAGAAGAAGGTATGATTAGCTATCCACCCGGATTTCTCGGCATAGTGACGATTGTCGATGGGTAGGCGGAGGATGTAGATGCTATCGTGTTTTACTGTGTGCTCATCTTTCGTTTTCGGATCATGCGACCGTCAACGAAAAGAGCATATATGTAGTCTCCTCCGGCTGGCCATCCCTGTTCCTTTATTTCAAGTTTCCCAGTTGAGGAAGGCAGCCGGTAACATGTTATCGGAATGCCCGCTGGGTTGTACACAATGATCCAGGCCTCTTTCGCACCAATTGCGCTGTAGGGAATGGTTGTTCCCTCGGAATCCTTAAAAGGATTAGGAAAGTTTTCTCCCAGATATAGCCTTCGGTTTTTGTCGTAATCTTTCCAGGGCTCAGTTCGTGTGACGTGTATAGTGTCGGGATAAAACGGCTGAGCAAGCAATACACCCGATGCGAGGATTAAGCACGGGAGGAGGCAGATTCGTATGGTCATCGTCCGGTCACCAGGCTTCTCGTTTCTTCAATTTTTCTTCCCTCGAGCACATTTCGGGCAAAGATCTCCCGATAGGAATCGCCGATGGGTATATATTTGTCCTTGATC
>DATCLO010000209.1:0-15353 GCA_036563875.1 Cyclobacteriaceae bacterium | reverse complement strand
GGTCGTAAAACAGGCGTTCAATAACCGGAGGAAAACATTGCGCAACGCACTAAAAAACCTAAATTTGCCCGCTGAAATTTCCTCGCTTCCGCTGCTGGACCTCAGGGCAGAACAGCTTTCGGCAGAGCAATTTATTCAACTCACCTTACTCATGGAACATCGTCATGGCGGTCATTGAGTTTGAATTAACGAAGGAGTTCCGCGACAGATTCCAGGAGGCTCTCGACCAGCGCGACGATCAGTTCATTCGTGCTACCCTCGAAGACGTCAAAGCAGCTGACGTGTCATCGCTTCTCTATGAGTTCAATTCTGAGGAGTCGAAATACGTGATGGATCTTCTGCCGATCGAAAGGCAGGCCGAGATCATTAACGACCTTGACGAGGACACCCGGAGGGAATTTCTCAAGATTTACAACTCGTCCGAGATCGCTGCATTCGTAAACCTGCTCGATTCCGACGACGCTGCCGACATCATCAACGAACTTCCCATTCAGCAGCGCGAAGAAGTGTTGTCGGGCCTGGATACGGAACTGCGCATCCAGGTTACGGAGCTCCTCCGTTACGAGGATAACGTTGCCGGTGGGTTGATGGCGAAGGAGCTAATCAAGGCGCGCGCCGACTGGACGGTTGTACAATGCATTGAAGAAATCCGTAAGCAGGCAGAAAAGGTAACGACCTTTTACACGGTATACGTTGTCGACAACTTCAACCGGCTGTTAGGACGAGTGCCCGTTCAGGAACTCATCGTTTCCGATGCCAACAAACTCGTCGCCGACATATACGAGGAGGATATCGTTCGCGTAACGACGTCAACAGATGTGCGCGAGGTTGCTGAGATCATGCGACGGTATGACCTCGAATCCGTTCCGGTCGTAAACGTGCAAGGTCAGCTCGTAGGACGCATCACCATCGATGATATTGTCGATGTGATCACCGAACTTGCTGAAGAAGAACGCCAGATGATGGCCGGTATTAGTGAGGACGTTGAAGAAGACGACAGCGTCTGGCGAAATGCCCGCGCCCGCCTGCCCTGGCTGCTCATCGGTATTCTCGGTGGTATACTCAGCGCGCGTATCATGGGTGTGTTTGAAGATGAGCTGGCGCGCATTACCGCAATCGCCTTCTTTATCCCGCTCATTCAGGCTACCGGCGGCAACGTAGGCATACAGAGTTCCTCGATCGTTGTACAAACCCTTGCTAATCCGGGCTTCGTCGACGAAGGAATATGGAAGCGGTTGCTGAAAGTTTTCCTCGTCGCATTGCTCAATGCCCTGTTCCTGAGTGTGATCGTCTACGGACTCAATATTTTGTTCGATGGTGAATCACGCCTGTCCAGCGTCGTGTCTGTCGCGCTTTTCAGCGTTGTCATTTTTGCTTCCCTCATAGGCACAATTACCCCACTGATACTGAACCGGCTTGGGTTCAATCCCGCCCTTGCATCGGGTCCTTTCATCACGACAATGAACGATCTTCTTGGTTTGGGAATCTATTTTTCAATCGTGCACTTGCTTCTCTAAAAGGGAATTCGGCAGCTTCATGTAAGGTTCTGATTTTGGTGTGCACAGGGAAGTTGAATTCGCGACCCGCAGGCTCCGCGTTTGCCTACGCAACAACTATGCAATCGTGCGTAATGCAGCAAAAAAATGCGTGTTTCGCGGCGTCGGAAAATTTTTCAGGATGTAAGATAACGGATATGAAGAACGAAATCGGTTTGTTCAATTAGGCGATTTTTACGGGTCGGTCGTCTCTCCACGCAGCCGACCATTCCGTACTCTAATGCGCACTATTCCCCGGCGGCTGAAAAAGTTTAACGAAAGGCTTAACGCCATTGTCGAAAAGCCTTTGCTCACGTCAACGATCGTTCTCGTGGTCGTTGCGGTCGTGGTCATTAGCCTGAGCTTGAAGTACTACATCCGCGACTTCGATTCGTTTATACAGCAGGTCCTTGCCGAAGCGCACGGCATGATCTTCGACATCGCGGTGATCGGTATTCTGATTTTCTGGTTAAACCAGAACGGAGAGAAGCGGCAACGCATTCGTACCTATCGCGATGAGATCGACGACTTCCGTTTGTGGGAGTCTGAAGAAGCTGCCTTCCGTACGGTGGGTAACATAAAGCGTCTGAACCGTCACAAGATTTACGAGATCAATCTCGTCAACTGTCATCTTCCGCGCACGAATCTCAACTATGTCAAACTGACGGGCTCGAATCTCAATTCGGCAAACATATCGCAGTCGTCGCTTATTGAGGCTGATCTTGAAGGCGCCCGACTAAATCAAACGAATTTTGAAAACTCTAACCTCAATCAGGCTAACCTGAAAGGGGCTTATGCGAGTGGCGCAAACTTCAAGGACGCCTTTCTTATCAAAGCCCGTTTCGACGATGCCTTTTTAATCAAAGCCAATTTCCGCAACGCATTCCTCATGGAGGCAAACCTGCGCAACGCTTACTTGATGGGGGCCGATTTTGAGAATGCAAGTTTGTACAAGGCGGACCTCAGGGGGGCAAAAGGTCTTAGCGTAGACCAGCTCGCCACGGCAAAAACCCTATATCTTGCCAAATTCGACGATGAGGTCCTGGAACAAATCAAAACCAATCTCCCCGAGCTGGTAGGAGGGTGAGATATTGCTCCGCATAGAATAAACCGTTACCTTTGTCAAAGACAACGGCTTCAGCGCTGAAGCCGTTGTTTCTTTTTTTTATCCGGGAGAAATAATGAGGCATTTATGAGCAAGAAGGTTTCCTATTATACCCGCGAAGGTCTGGAGAAGATCAAGGCGGAACTGAACGAACTAAAAACCAAAGGCCGGGCTGAAATCGCGCGGCAGATTGCGGACGCACGCGACAAGGGGGATCTTAGCGAGAATGCCGAATACGATGCGGCTAAGGATGCGCAGGGCTTGCTGGAAGCAAAGATTGCGCAGCTCGAAGAGCTCGTGTCGAACGCTCGCCTTCTCGACGAGTCGTCGATCGATACCTCACGTGTATCCATTCTCTCTAAGGTCACCATTAAGAACAGAAAGAACGGCGCTTCTTTCACCTACACGCTCGTTTCGGAGGAAGAAGCAGATTTGAAAGCGGGAAAAATATCAACCCTGTCGCCCATTGGCAAAGGACTTCTTGGCAAGAAACAAGGTGAGTTTGCCAAGATTCAGACACCTGCCGGAGAGATGGAATTCGAGGTCATCAGCATATCGCTGTGACGAATGACGTCAACAACACCTAAACAATCATGGCTTCCATTTTCACGCGTATCGTCAAGAGGGAGATACCCGCGCATATTGTCGCCGAAGATGAACGGTGCCTGGCCTTTCTCGACATAAACCCTCTGGCAAAAGGGCACACGCTCGTCATACCGAAGGCAGAGATCGATTACTACTTCGATCTCGATGACGAACTGCTGTCAGCGCTCACAATTTTTTCCAAGAAGGTGGCGCATGCCATCAAACAGGAAATACCGTGCCTGCGCGTTGGTGTTTGCGTAGTAGGATTGGAGATACCGCATGCGCATGTGCACCTTATCCCATTAAACTCAATGGGGGATATCAATTTCAGCAAGCCCAAGCTCAAGCTATCGCAGGAAGAGATGGCATCTATTGCGTCTCGTATTGCCAGCCACTTCAAAGGCTGAGATTCTCTCAGAGGAAATCGATATCGACGTCGAGCGGGTAGCGCATCAGGTATTGCAGCGCGTCGTTTACCGTCATGTTCTCGAAGAGTACTTTGTAAAGGATGCTTGTAATGGGTGCGCGTACCCTGTAGTAGTCGGCGCATTTCTTTACGATGCGGACGGTGTCTACACCTTCGGCAATTTCATCCATGCCTGCGAGGATATCAGGCAGTGGAATCCCCTGGGCCAGCTTGAATCCTACCTGGAAGTTTCGGCTCAGCGAGCTGTTGCAGGTAGTTACTAAATCGCCAATGCCAGCAAGTCCAAGAAATGCGCGCAGGTCTCCACCGAGCGCGCGGCCCAGGTAGATCATCTCGATGACACCACGGCTGATCAGCAAGCCTCTTGCATTTTCGCCATAGCCCATGCCGCTCAGCGCACCCGAGGCGATGGCAATGATGTTCTTAAGTACGCCCGCAAGTTCCACGCCGACGAGGTCGTTGTTGCCGTACACCTGGAAGTTTTCGTTTCGCAGAAGTCGTTTGCCTATACTAATCACCTCGTCGAAGTGGCTGGCGACAACCGTAGCCGAAGGATGCCCCTCGGCAAGTTCGCGCGCCAAATTCGGACCCGCCAAACATCCTACACGTACCACGATGCTTTCCTCCTGTATCACTTCGCTCATGGTCTTCACCTGCGTGCGATCGAGCTGTGCGACGGTCTCAATGGTTTCGTTCTTTGGGAGCGTCAGATCAAATCCCTTGGTGCCGTGAATGAGTATGTGATAAGGACGAAGGTGGCGTGCAAGTTTTCTCATCATGGCCCGGAAGTGCGTCGACGGAACGATGGGAAAGATCACCTCGCACTCTTCGGCAACTTCGGCAAGGTCGCACGTCGGCACAACATTGGAGTGCATCACATGTCCACGATTCGGCAAGCCCTCGCTGATGCGTTTAACTACCTTCTCGTCGCGCGCGTACAGCAAAACCTTGCGCTGACGTGCCAGCAGGTTCGCCACTGCGCTTCCGAAATTTCCTGCGCCGATGACTCCTACGGGTTTGTCAGACAAACTTCTCGAGCTCATAGCCAACGAGGCGGTTGTGATAGTAATAGAGCGTGTTGAAATCGCGCGTGATGATATTTCCCTCCTTGTTCATGAGGAGGGGGCGCTTAAGATGGAATATGCCCACGTTGTCGAGACCATGACGAATTACCGTGTCGATATCGCTCTTCATGTGGGTGGCTATATTAATCTTGCCTTCCTTCTTGAGTTTGACTATTTGCTTACGAACACGCTGGCAGGCTTCCCGGAATACTTCATACTCGAGTACCTGGTCTTCTTCCGGGAGTCTGAGCAATCCAAACAGATCCAGTCGCGGATATTTCTTTTGCCAGAGTTCGAAGGCAACGAACGCGACGAGGTGACTGGAAAAGACCCGGTTGATGCGGTGGTATTCCTTGACGATCTTCTGACTCAGCATCCGGGTGTACTCGTCTTCGCGCTGGAGGTCGACCGTTATTTGGCCATTGCTCTTGAAATAATCTTCGGTGTTGATGAGTCGTCCTTCAGCATCGAGGCTGTTGCCGTGATCATCGACGTAATTGCCCATCACGTCCAGCCCCTGGCCGATAGACACTGAGATGTTGGATCCTTTCGTAAAAAACTTGAACAGGAATTGCAGCAGTTGCCAGCTGCCGTACTTATCGGCTTCCGGCAGATAACGATCCTGGCCTTTGATCGAAAGGTAATCGTCTATAAGATCCGGTGCTTCGAGAACGAAGTGATAGTTCAGGGTTACAGGCACGACAAATATTTTCCGTGGAGTTTCTCCCGGTATGGCGTTCATGTAGATGTTACGCTGCGCTTCGATGGCTGTGCTCAGCAGTCCCCGCTTCAGATTTTTCTCGATCATGCCTGAACGGGATCGCGTTCCTCCCGGGAAGAACAGGCTGTGCGCGCCTTTTTGGATGGCGAGTGTGGAGTATGCCTTTAGCGTTTCAAGGTAAGGTAGATTTTTTTTTCGCCGGTCGACCTTGTACGCCCCAAGGCTGTTCATGAAGTAGGCGAAGATCTTAATGTTGAACAGGTTCAGTCCGGCGCCGTAGATAAACGCCGGTAATCCCAGCGAATGGATCACCCAGCCGATAAGGATGGAATCCAGGTTGCTGAAATGAGTAGGAACCATGATAACGGTACCCTGGCGCGCCAGTCGTCTGAGATGCTTGACTTTTCCAACGATGTGTATCTTGTCGCGGAGCGTATACTGATTGCGAAAGAATGCTCCGAACTTCTTTACCCGCGCTCCGTTGAGCAGGCGGGAGAACCAGAACTTCACGACCTCGCGGGCAAACTTGTACGAACTCGGCTTGAAATTCCCTGCGATCTCGTTCGCATACCGGGAGACGATGCGATGCAAAAGTTCTCTGGTTTTTGCGGCTATTTCTTCATCACTGGTATCTGCGTTGAAGCTTAGTTCTTCCTTAATCTTTGCCCAGAAGCGTGGTTCGTCGGGTGGGTCTACGCGCCACCGGTTGCGTTTCATTCGCTGCTGTTCGCGGTAGACCGTCGTCTCGAGTTCTTCTGCAAGCTGACGTGGGGAAGGTCGGAGGCTGTGAACACGCGTCAGCGCTTCCTGCACAACTTCCTCGATGAATTCTTTTCGGTTCTTGCTAAGTTGATATACAGGCCAGTCGGGGATACCCTCCAGGATAGGTTTGTACTTCTTGTTCTTATTCTTCGTCTCTAGAACTTCCATGGGGGCAGTAAAAATAACACAAAATCCGTCACCGGTCGCCGTCGAGTTCATTCACGCGGTGTAACGCCTCGTGAAGTGAACGCGCCATATCGTCAAATCGGCCCAAGGCTTCCTCAACAAAGCGTTCGTCCAGCAGCTTAAGTACCGAGTCTTCATTGTCGAATTCAAACTGGTCGACCTTGAAAGTTTGTTCCAGGTATCCATGCTCAATCTTGATGAGGTACCGATTATTCCACAGGTAGAGGGTGACCTTGCAACCTTGAACCGAGAGCTCTTTTAATACACGCATAAATATGGAGGCGATTGAATCGACGGGGAAGATATTCAAAATGTGACCAGATCCCCCGAAAGAAAGGGAAGGGTGGCGGTATTTCCTGTCGCTTTTTTGAAATAAATTGGCCGCCGGGACCGTTAAATCTTGGGTTTTCTATCTGAGTGGGAACCCGTATATTGTGGATCAATCGTGGGGATTCAGGGCCTCCCCGGTAACTCGCAAGCATGAACTCCTCTGTGAAACACTTCAAAATTCTGCTGGCCCTGGCCTTTCTCTGCATGGCCGGAGCCTATAACGCCAATGCCACGCACTTGCGGGCCGGCGAAATCACCGTTGTTCGGGAAAATTGTAACTCGCTGACCTTTACCATTACCGTCACCGTGTACACCAACACGGGGTCGTCGGTCCTTTTCGGAGGTAGGGTCGGAGAGGAGGATATTCTGGAATTTGGTGACGGCGATTGGGTGCTGGTACCCGAAACCCCAAATACCCCCAGACCCGATTTGGGACCAGAGATCGGCACCGCCAGCTTTACGGTAAGCCACACATTCCCGGGCCCCGGGAAATATACGATCAGCTATCGCGAACCGAACCGGAATCAGGGTGTGCTCAACATGGACAACTCGGTGAACACCCGGTTCTACATAGAAACTGAGATTATTATTGACCCCTTCCTGGGTTGCAACAACACGCCCGTTTTGTTGATCCCGCCGATCGACCGCGCCTGCACCGGTGTTGCCTTTTTTCACAACCCTGGCGCCTACGACCCTGACGGCGACAGCCTGTCTTACCAATTGGTGGTGCCTTTTTCCGACCGCAACCTGCAGGTCGTACGCTACCAGGACCCTGCCACCAATGATCCGCGGCAGTTTTATCTGAACATCAATTCCGGTAACGAGAATGGCGATGGTCCTCCATCATTCAAGATTGATCCTATAGACGGCACCCTAACCTGGGACGCTCCGGGAAAGCAGGGTGAGTACAATATCGCGTTCGTGATCATCGAATGGCGGAAAATCGCGGGGCAGTGGATCAAGATCGGCTTCGTGAGACGGGACATGCAGATCCTCGTCAGCGAGTGCGAAAACGACCGTCCCGACTTAATCATCCCCGAGGATATATGTGTTGAGGCGGGAACCACCCTAACGGAGACGATCTTTGGTATTGATCCCGAAAATCATCCCGTTAAGATCGAGGCGTTTTCTGAGATATTTAATTTCCCTCCGGCAAACTCCCCTGCGACTTTTACACCTGTACCCGATTTTCGTCCGTCCAATCCGCCGTACGAACTTCAATTCGAATGGCAGACGACGTGCAATCACATCCAACAGCAACCTTACCAGGTTGTCTTCAAAATCACGGATAATCCGGGCAAGGATGGTCCGCGACTTGTAACGTTCAAGACCTGGAACATCACGGTTGTAGCACCTAAACCGAATTGGGAAACAGCCACCCTTGATCCCAATAGCCGGTCCGTGGCACTCGATTGGGAGGACTATACATGCGGTAACGCACGGGATATGCAGATATGGCGGCGTGTCGACTCTTTCCCGTACACCCCAGAAAATTGTGAGACGGGCATGCCGGCATCTTTGGGTTACAGCCTTATCGCAACAGTACCCGTATCCGGCATTTCTGAATACATTGATAATAACGGAGGCGTTGGCCTGGCACCCGGAGCGAGTTACTGCTATCGCCTGGTTGCCGTATTCCCTCCACCCAGCTCGGGAGAAAGCTACATGTCTGAAGAGATTTGTGTAGGTCCCATACTGGCCGATGCGCCCGTAATTACGCACGTCACTGTTGACGAGACGGACCTACAGAATGGTGTTGTTACCATTCGCTGGAGAGAGCCGTTCGAAGCTGATCCAGGTCAGTTCCCTCCTCCATATCAGTACAAGGTTTTGAGAGGAGAGGGCTTCACCGGACCTCCGACAGTTGAAGCGAGCGGAATGCTGACGACCCTGACCTTCACGGATACGGGTTTGAATACAGAGAATACCGTGTATAACTATGCAATTGTGTGCTACGACAGCAATGGTGAGGTTGTTGACACCTCCGCAGTAGCATCAACCGTACGTGCCGAGGCACGCTCTGAACTCCAGCGAATTGATATCACGTGGTCAGCATCAGTTCCGTGGTCGAACGTAGTGCCAGAGTATCCGTTACACCTGGTGTTCAGAGGTAGTCCGGGTCAGGATCCCGAAGACTTTGAACTCATCGGCAGCGTCGACGTGACTGTTGACGGATTCATACACATTGATCAGGGGCTGGAAGATGATCAGACCTACTGCTATCGCGTCCTGACACGCGGTGCATACGGCAACCCTCTCATCGATGAGCCGCTTGAGAACTATTCGCAGGTTGTCTGTGCACAGCCCAGCGATACTATACCACCCTGCCAGGTTGCTTTGCCTGTAGCCATTGACGCTCCGGATTGCGACAACTACAACGGAGCCTGTGGTGAGACCGTATTCTCCAATCGTATCGAATGGCAACGTCCGGTGACGGGCGATTGCCAGAATGATATCGATTCATACAATATCTACGTGTCGGCTACTCAGGGTGGAGACTTTGTCCTGCATGCCACGGGTGTGCGCGACCTGTTTTTTGAAGACACGAACCTGGCTTCCAATGCCCGATGCTATCGTGTAGCTGCTGTCGACCGATCCGGCAACGAGGGCCCGTTGAGTGACCCCGTTTGCATCGACAACTGTCCGTATTACGAACTTCCCAACATCTTTACACCTAACGGCGACAAGTGCAACGATCTGTTCAGCGCATACAATAATCGTCCGATCGAGGGTGGTGGTGAAGAAGGTGGGCCGTGTACCTCACTCCACCCGGACAATCGTGCGAAGTGCGCACGTTTCGTAGATAAGGTCGAATTCCGCGTATACAACCGTTGGGGCAAAGAAGTTTACAAATACCAGTCCGGCGGTGAACGCACGATATACATCGACTGGGACGGCCGCGACGAAGACGGTCGTGAACTTGCATCCGGTGTCTACTACTACGTCGCCGAAGTAACATTCCTCACCAGTGATCCTGCAAAGCGGAATCAGACGTTGAAGGGGTGGGTGCATCTGCTTCGCTGATGTGCTCGTGTGTTGAATGTGTTGAGGTGTTGATGTGTTAATGTGTTGATGTGTTGATGTGTTGATGTCGGTGACCCCCGCTTTGGAGTGACTTCATGCCAGTGCCGTTAGGGGTCAGGGATTGCGCGATCAAGATCCCAAACTCCAATGGCCTCAACCAACGCCGTCCCCCACATCAACACATCAACACTTCAACACATTTTTTTACCTTTGCCCCCTATAATTCGTAACACACGTGAAAGCATTCATCTTCCCCGGCCAGGGTTCACAGTTTCCCGGAATGGGCAAAGAGCTCTACGACAACAATCCGAAAGCGCGGGAATATTTTGACAAGGCCAACGAGTTGCTTGGCTTCGATATCAAATCGATCATGTTCTCAGGAACGGCCGATGAATTGAAGCAGACGCGCGTTACCCAACCGGCTATTTTCATCCACTCAGTTGCGGCGGCGCTGGCTACGGATGGCTTTGCGCCTGAAATGGTGGCAGGCCATTCTCTTGGCGAATTCTCCGCGCTGGTTGCGTCACGCGCCCTCACGTATGAAGACGGACTTAGTCTTGTAGCGCGACGCGCAGAGGCTATGCAGCGCGCTTGTGATTTGAATCCATCGTCTATGGCTGCAGTGCTTGGTCTTGACGATAAGATTGTGGAAGACATCTGCGCATCGATTGATGACGTCGTGGTGCCCGCGAACTACAATTGCCCGGGACAGCTTGTTATTTCAGGAACAACGTCCGGCGTGGCGGCTGCCGTAGAAAAACTCAAGGCTGCAGGTGCCAAGCGCGCCATGATCCTTCCTGTAGGTGGTGCGTTTCATTCCCCGCTCATGGAGCCAGCGCGTCAGGAACTGGCCGACGCAATTGCCTCAACGACATTTTCAACGCCGGTGTGTCCGATTTATCAGAATGTCAATGCATCACCATCTGTTCGGGTTGAAGACATACGTCGTAACCTGATCGAACAGCTTACTGCGCCGGTGCGTTGGACACAGTCTGTCCAGAACATGGTGAAGGATGGTGCAAAGCAGTTCTATGAGTGCGGCCCCGGGAAGGTGTTACAGGGGTTGGTGCGGAAGATTGCACCGGAAGTGGTGACCGGTGAGTTTGGCAACATAAGCGTCAATTCCTAATTCAGCCGCTCAACTTCGGAGTGATCGGGACATTCTGCCAGCAGCGCGCTGACGGTCTTCTGCAGTTCGGGATGCACAAAATTCGGAATCATTTCTGCGAGAGGTTCGAGGGTAAAGCGTCTGAACGGAATTCCGGGATGCGGGATGTCGAGACGTGCGTTGTGAATGATTTGGCCTCCGTAAAAGAGGATGTCGATATCAATAATCCGGGCATCCCATTTCACATTGCGCACGCGTCCCATTTGAACTTCGATGGCATTGACGCCATCCAGCAGTTCATGAGGGTCAAAGGAAGTGCTGATTTGAATTACCTGATTGAGGAAATAAGGTTGGTCTGTATTGCCCCATGGGGCCGTGCGGTAACGCGATGATGTAGCACTGATGGTGCCAAGCTTTGACTCGATTTCTCCGAGGGCGTGGCTGAGATTCGCAGCTGGATTGCCCAGGTTAGATCCGAGGAGGAGAAAGATGCCATCCGACTCCGTTTTCCCGGATTGCTTGCCTGGTTTTATTATGGGGGGCACATTCCTTATTTTTGGTCACAAAAATACACTAAATGGGATTCTTCAAAGCATTTCTTTCCTCGTGCCTGGGTGCACTGGTCGCCATGATCATCTTCGCCATTCTGGTTATCGCGATAATTGCTGGTATGACGGGAGAGAAGCAAGTCATCATTGAAGGCAATTCAATTCTGCACATTTCCCTCGACGATCCAATAAACGAACTTGAAGTTGAGAACCCTTTGGCCGGATTGCCATTGCCCGGATCCTCAGACCAGAACATCGGCGTCTTGCAGTTGATTCGTACGATAGAGCATGCGCGGGATGACGATAAGATAAGCGGAATTCTTCTTGAAGTAGAACAGCCGCAGGCTTCCATTTCCACTCTTGATGAAATACGCGATGCCCTCTTCCGATTCAGGGATAGCGGCAAGTGGGTAATCGCTTATTCGGCCAACATGAGCGAAGGGGCGTACTTCGTGGCCACGGCCGCCGACAAGATTTACATGAACCCGGAAGGACGGTTTGAGTTCAACGGTTTGACTGCGCAGTTTATGTCGTTCAAGAAACTGCTTGACAAACTTTCGATTCACCCTCAGGTGTTTCGCGTTGGTGAGTTCAAGAGTGCAGTGGAACCTTTTCTCATGGAGAAGATGAGCCCCGAGAACCGCCAGCAACTCTCATCTATTATTGAATCGATTCACGGACATATTCTCCAGCGCGTATCTGAAGGTCGTGGAATTCCAGTGGCTGAGCTGAAACGCATAGCCGACAACAGTTTGGCCCGGGACGTGAAGCAAGCCTTATCGCTGAACCTGATCGACTCTGCACTGTACTCCGACGACGTTGAAGAGATTCTTATGGGACGGGTGGGCGTGACCGAACGCGATCAGTTTAAGCTTGTGAAATACGGACGCTATCGCAAGAGCTTCAGCCTCTCCCAGCCATCCCGAAACGAGATTGCCGTGATTGTGGCGGAAGGTACTATCCTTCCGGGTAGGTCGGATGACCAAACACAGCCACTTGTTGGAGCAGAAACTTATGTGAAACTCATCCGCCGCGCGCGCTTGAACGATCGTGTGAAGGCCATCGTGTTGCGCGTCAACTCTACCGGCGGTGAATTTCAGGCATCGGACATGATTTGGCGCGAGTTGAAGCTCGCATCAGAGGTAAAACCTGTGATTGCATCGATGGGTGATTACGCGGCTTCTGGCGGTTACTATCTTGCGATGGCGTGTGATACGATCGTCGCCCGTCCTGCTACTATCACAGGATCTATTGGCATCTTCGGTGTGATGTTCGATCTTTCAGAATTCTTCGATGAAAAACTCGGCATTACCTTCGACGAAGTTCGCACTGGAAAATTTGGTGAGATGTTTACGGTGACAAGGCCTCTTACCGCCGAGGAACGCGCCTTCTGGCAACAGGAGCTCGAGGAAAGTTATGAGACCTTCCTTGAAAAAGCTGCAGAAGGCAGGAACATGACAAAGGATGACGTTCGTGCTGTCGCTGCAGGACGTGTGTGGAGCGGCAGTGAAGCGGCAGATAATGGGCTTGTTGATGTGCTTGGAGGTTTTGATGAAGCTGTGCAGCTTGCGGCGGAGCGTGCGGGTGTTGCCGACGATTACCGACTGCGATACTATCCGGAGAGAAAGTCGTTCCTCGAAATGTGGCTGGAGCAGGCGCAGGAGGACCAGGCTCGTGTTGAGCTCGGCGAGCTCCATCGTTACTATAACGAAGTCAAAAAGCTTAGTGAATATCAGGGTGCACAGGCACGCCTTCCTTTTGAATTTGTACTTGATTGATGACAACAGATACCATGAGCGAAATTCGGAATGACTGGACGCGCGAGGAGATTGCGTCGATTTACAACATGCCCATTATGGAACTGATTTACCGCGCAGCCTCAGTCCATCGCCAATATCACGACCCCTCCGAAGTACAGGTATGCACGTTGTTGTCGATCAAAACAGGTGGATGTCCGGAAGATTGCGCTTACTGTCCACAGGCAGCACGCTATCACACTGACATCAAAGTTCATCGACTTCTCGATGTTGAAGAAGTTCTCGCGAAAGCAACAGAAGCGAAGGAAGCGGGCAGCACCCGTTTCTGTATGGGTGCTGCGTGGCGTGAAGTTCGCGACAATAGCGACTTCGATAAAGTCATCGAGATGGTTAAGGGAGTCAACGCAATGGGTATGGAGGTATGTTGCACACTCGGCATGCTCACGCCTGACCAGGCGCGTCGCCTTAAGGAAGCAGGGTTGTATGCATACAACCATAACCTCGATACAAGCGAATCATATTATCACGAGATTATCTCCACGCGCAACTACGAAGACCGGCTCGAGACGCTGGATCACGTGCGCGAAGCGGATATCGCTGTATGCTCAGGCGGAATCATTGGCATGGGTGAAGAAGAGACAGATCGCATCGATATGCTGATGACGCTCGCGAATCAACCCAGGCATCCGGAATCAGTTCCGATCAACGCCCTTGTTCCGGTACCTGGAACACCCCTGGAGAACCAGCCTAAGGTGCCCGTGTGGGACATGATCCGGATGATCGCGACGGCGCGGATCATTATGCCGCGCGCTATGGTACGGCTGTCGGCCGGACGTGTTCGGATGAATCTGGAGGAACAGGCGCTGTGCTTCCTGGCAGGAGCTAACAGCATCTTCGCCGGAGACAAATTGCTCACCACTCCCAACCCAGGATACACCGCTGACAAGGAGTTGTTCCAAACGCTGCAGCTGCGGCCGATGCGAGCCTTCCAAATGGAAAAACTAGGGCGCTAGGGGCCGATTTTACCACGATTTTTCATGTAAGATTTTGTTGGATTTTGTCACATTCGTGTATCATTTGTGACAAAATCGCCCCAGTGCTGACTTAGAAGAAGTCATGCAACAAACCGGTGGTGGTTACTTTTTTTCAGCCTCATCAGCGACTCACCGGCAGATAAATTCAACTCGTCCTCTGCTTTCCCACGATGGTCCGCACCACGGCGCAACTTATCTCCTGGTATTCGCCACTTAACGACAAGCTCTGCAGAATGTAATGACAGCTAATCATTACTCTCGGCCTGATGGATGGCCGGAGAGAATAGGGCATTTTTTTATCAAAAATTGACACACGCGAATGTGTGCTTTGGGCCTTTTTTGAAAGAATTAATGCGTGCTGCTGGCACTTTTGTTGTTATTCACGAAAAAAGGTACACGATTTCGTGTACCTTTTTTCATTTCGGACAAGTTTAGGTTCAGGTTCGATCTACCATTGATTCGGATCCTCCATAGCAAAGCCGCTATTGGGCGTTGATGCCGTGGTTGTTGCCGAGCTACTGGCAGTAGCTGCTGGAATGTCTTTCGACTTGTTACTAATAACCGTGAAAGACAGGAGAATTGCAGCGGCTATGATGAACAGTAAGGATTTCGTTTTCATGGCTATGGAATAAAGTAATCTAAATGCGTATCTTAACTTGGATTATAGAGGGTCGAGGCTACCTGCTCCTCCGCCGTTGTGAGGTTTCTTAATCGGGCTTACTTCGTCTTCAGTGCAGGAAGTCAGGGCCATCGAGCTAACCAACGCGATGACCATAATGTAGATGATCTTTTTCATGGGTTGTTAGGTTTGGGTTCTTTTAAAGGTTGTTATGAAAGTGAGTTGTTCAGTACCGATATCAGAGGGGATCGAGGCTTCCAGCTCCACCACCATTGTGAGGCTTTTCAACCGGGCTCACTTCTTCAGTACAGGCCGTCAGAGCAAGGGAACTAGCAATGGCAATAGCCATTATGTAGAACAGCTTTTTCATATAGGGTTGGTTTTAGGTTTTTGTTTATTTTTCTGTTTGGAGTAATTTTGTAATCCAAAGGTGCGGGTTGTCTTTAATCTATTTGGCGTAATAAAATTTCATTAATTACCCGTGTACGATAATTTTTTGAAAGCTATCATTGGCCTGTCGATATTTTTGTCGGGCATACTCGGGATAA
>DATCLO010000208.1:0-2799 GCA_036563875.1 Cyclobacteriaceae bacterium | reverse complement strand
AGTCGTAAGAGTTGATTTGCAGGAAGCGTTTTGCATACTTGCACGTAGCGACGGCTGACTCATTCCAGTGATACGGTATCAAGAACTTTAAAAAAGACCCTGTGACGTCTGAAGTGCTATACGAAAGCATTCCTGACCTTGCTGTGCGGTTTATCAACAGCACATGCGCCCATATTTTCCTTACGGGGAAAGCAGGGACAGGAAAGACGACGTTCTTGCGGAACCTGGCATCGCGAACACACAAGCCGTTTGTTGTCGTAGCTCCTACAGGTATAGCAGCCCTGAACGCGGGCGGAGTCACGATACACTCCCAGTTTCTTCTGCCTCTGGGCACATTCATTCCGGGTCGCAACGTGCCGTACAACGTTGGGGAGAACAGCAATTTTTACACTACAGATACACTGATACGCAGGCACCCTCTTAACAGCGCGCGGAAACAGGTACTTCGGTCGATTGAACTGCTCGTCATTGATGAGGTCAGCATGCTGCGAGCCGACATACTCGACGCCATTGACGCCAGACTGCGGTCGGCGCGCGGCAACCACAGGGAACCCTTTGGCGGTGTGCAACTCCTGCTGATCGGTGACCTATATCAGCTGCCACCCGTTGTCAAGGGAAGCGAAGCCGACATACTCAGAGAATTTTACCCATCCCCGTGGTTTTACGAGTCCCACGCATTGCGCGAGGCAGGGTTCGTGTACATTGAACTGGACAAGATTTACCGGCAACAGGATGCGGATTTTATTCGCCTGCTCAATAATCTGAGAAATAATACGTTGACGCACGATGACATCGAATTGCTGAATGAGCACGTCAGGAATCCGGATGATGACCTCAGCGACGTAATCACGCTAACCACACACAACTTCAAGGCCGACAGCATGAATCGCGAGGCGCTGAACAGACTGGATAGCGAGTCGCACGTTTTCGAGGCTAAAGTGGATGGCGAATTTCCGGAGCACATTTATCCCGTTCAATACAAACTGGAACTCAAGGTTGGCGCACAAATTATGTTTGTGCGCAACGACAGCGAAGGCCAGGCATATTATAACGGCAAGCTCGCGAAGGTCAAGCGGATCAGCGGAAAGACCGTAGAGGTGACAATGGCGGACTCGCATGAAACCTATGAATTGAAAAGGGAGCGGTGGGAAAACAAGCGATACGTGCTGGACGAGGACTCGCGCGATCTTAAGGAAGAGGTTATCGGCAGTTTCGAACAATTCCCGGTACGACTCGCGTGGGCCATTACGGTTCACAAAAGCCAGGGGCTCACATTTGATCGGGCTGTCATTGACGTGAAGCAGGCATTCGCAGATGGTCAGGTGTATGTTGCCCTCTCCCGACTGCGATCGCTTGATGGACTGATCCTGCATCAGAGGGTACCGCCTTCAGTAATTAGTACCGACAAGACTGTCATTTCCTTCCGGGAACAGCATCACCGGCCTTCCGAGCTGATAAACGTAATGAAGCAAAGTCAGCTTGCCTTCGTTGGCCAGGTCATCGATCGCACATTCGACTTCGAAGGACTCACGAAACAAATTCAATACGCAATCGGCAACGTAACCGAAACAGTACTCAAGAACGTAGATGCTTCTGTTCCGATATTGGAGGAGTTGAAGAAAGCACTCCTGACCGAAAAGGAGAATACGATTCGGTACCGAAATCAGCTTCACGGACTACTGAGGGAGCGCAGGATTCCAGAACTACTTGAGCGGCTAAGGAAAGGCAGCGCGTATTACACGGATATAATCTGGAAAGCAATCGAATGTTTGTTAACGCATCAGTACGACATTCGCGACCAGAAACGAATCAAAACGTACCACAACGGCCTTGAGGAACTCGATCAGCTGTTTACAAAGAAACTGACGGAGATCGCCAAGATCCCCCTGCTCGCCGAAGCGGTACTCGGAGATCACTCAGAATATAAATTCGATGAAGTGCAGGAAACGCTTAACCAAAAGCGGATTGCCTTCATCACGACGCTTCGCGAGCGACCTTCAACTACGAAGGAAACACCCAAGAAGCGTGGCCGTAAATCGAAGAAGAATGACGGGCCAAGTACCGTTGACATCACACTTGAATATTTCCGCGCGGGGATGAGCGTTGCCGATATTGCACGGGAGCGCGGGCTTGTACCGAGCACCATCGAACAACACCTGGCCAAAGCTGTCAGCGTCGGCGCGATCGATATTTTCAATTGGATTACCGCAGAAGAAATGGTTGACATTTCGACGATAGTCGCAACCATGCCCGAAGGATTTGGGAGTACCGACCTGTATAAGGCCGTGAAAGGTAAGTATAGTTATGCGAAACTCAGAGCCGCAGTGGAGTATATACGTGGTGTGGAAGGAGTAAATGAGAGTGAGAGTGAGCGTGATAGCGGGAGTGAATGGGAGAGTGAGGAGGTTAGGAGTTAGAGGTAAGAAGTAACCGGGGAACTTTAGTAGAGACGCGCAAACTGCGCGTCTCACGTAAGGACCCAGGAGGTGATCCGTGTCCGTATCGGCAATTGGTGGACTAAATCTGTGGAGACGTTGCATGCAACGTCTCTGCACCTACGATCATTTCCATAAGTACAATTTAACGATTGCCCACCTATCCATTACACCAACCACGGCGACCGTTTCCCCGTATGCGTCACGGTTAGCCGGTGCATGGCGCGGGTGCAGGCAATGTAGAGCAGTCGGCGATCGCCTTCAGTCCCGTAGTTGTCTGCCGATGCGAAGGGCACGATTACTTCGTCGAATTCGAGACCCTTTGCAAGCGGGACGGTTGTGATAACGACGCCATCTCTGAATG
>DATCLO010000207.1:0-142911 GCA_036563875.1 Cyclobacteriaceae bacterium | reverse complement strand
TTCCAGCATCTTCCTGTCCTGCCAGTCGAGGTCCTGCTTACCCTTCAATCTCTCGCTGACACGCTCAATCTGATCTCTCAGGTTAGATGCCTTGTTAAAACCCTGGTCGATGCGACTCTGCGTCTGTCGTCCCGATTCGTTAATGTCGGCAACAAGCTCGTCCTCCGTGGGGACAAACAAGCGATAAACTGCTGATTGTGAGGCCTTTCTGCCATTTATTCCGTCATTATCCCATACCCTCAGGAAGTATTCCAGCTGCTGTCCCGGTGCGAGCCGCAACGAATCAAGAATCCAATTGTAAGCAAAGCTCTGCTGCGGCTGGTTGGGAACAATAGGAATTGCCACCTTCCGGCTCAGGACTTCCTTTGCCTCATCCAAAACCTTAAAATGCAATTCCAGCCCCGTAAGGCCATAATCGTCGCCAATCATGCCTCCCAATACGACGCGCTTGTACAGCACCGTATCACTGAACGCATTGACCGAGATGGTCGGCCGCTGATCCTTTATGACATTAACCTGATACGTGATCTTATCCCGGTTCCTGCTGGCGTCGTTGGCCAGGTATATTTCATACTGGTCTGTATCATTAAAGCGCCTTGAATACGTAAATGCCTGATCGTCAGTTAGTTGGAAATCATGACGAAGGCCGTCCGAACGGAACGAAATAGCCGCTTCCTGCGCGTGGGCAGTAAGGAGGTTCCACCGAACCGCCGTCCCTTCAGGCACCTCGAGATTACCCGCGTTACTCACCTTGTCGTCGCGACGACCGGTATACGCCGGATAATCCAGTTCCACTTCAAACCCGGTCAGCTCCGGTCGATTGAGGAGCTTTATGCTGTACACCGGCGAGAAGAAGCCAGCAGCAGCCATTTGTATTTCCATTGGCTCCTGCATGCTTTCGAAAGTGTAGGAAAACCGATTGTTTCCCAAGTCCTGCAGTTTATAGCGCTGGTTGCCAGAGTGGACGTACACCTGATCCGGGATTTGCGATCCCTCCAGCCTCACGACCAGTTCGAAGTCCTCATTATAAAAACCCGCAAGTTCCTTGTTTTCAAGAATAAAACTGAACGGCGCCTCCGGGGCGAATTCCTGGTTGAAATGGATGATGCGGGTTGTGCTGTCTGTAATGATGCGCTGGTTGAGGAGGAAAATGAGCGCCAGTGCTGCAATTGGCACTGCCAGGTAGCGCAAAAAACGCCGGTTCTGGCTCAGATCGATAACGGATTCGAACGACAACGGCTCCAGCGCGGTGGATTTCTGACGGATGCTTGCATAGGCGAGCTGGGAGTCGCGCGCGGACCTTCCTAATTGAAGGAGGTTTAGCAAACGGTCCCTAACGTCAGGCATGCGCTCGCCGATAATGCGGGCGGTTTGTTCTTCTTCCAAACCCTTTTTCGCGATCCACCATCGCAGCGGATCACGCAGAAAACGGATCACGCAATAAGCGACGAGAGCAAAAAAGCTGATGAAGATGAGGAGCCGGAACGTCGGGCCAAGCCAGAGATTGTGTTCGAGGACAGCAGCAAGGACAAAATAGGCGACGACCAGAGTCAGCGTCAGCAAAGCACCCCTGATGAATACATTGAGATAGTATTTCCGCTGAAACGCGCGGATTTTCTCATGAATTTTGTCCATTCCTTCACCCATGCCGCCTTCTTTTTTGGGATTACCTCTTGCCTTATCAACGAAACCGGGTGCGCCCTGTTGATGCTCATTAAAGATAATTGTTTTTCAGGTGAGGAATCCAAACCGCAAATGGAATTAATGCGGTTCGTCGACGACCCAATCGTGTTCACGTTGAAAGTATTCGATGACCTGCATTTTCAGAACCTTTTCCTGTTCGATGAGGTCGAGATGGGGGAGTTTCTTCATCATCTTCCAGTGTGGCCAGCCTTCCTGATCAATGCCCTCCAGTTCATAGTATCCGGCATAGCTCATCACCTTGCAAATGGCGATGTGCATCAGGTCCTGCTTTTCTTCTTTCGTAAAGTTTCGTTTTCCTTTTCCCAATTCCTGAACACCTATCAGGAATAAAACGCCGTGCATATCCTTGGGCCGCTTACCAATCCTGCTTTCGAACAGCCTCATCAACCGTTCCCACTTTCTGTCCAACTCCAGGTCGCGCTTGTACATGTTCAGGATATTCGTGAAGCCCAAATATACGTGAAACTACCCTTCGACTTTGCTCAGGGGGAATACGGCAAACCGGTGGCTGAGCGGAGTCGAAGCCCCCAATGGAGAAGTTCAAACGGAATTGTTATTATCAAATCTCAGACGCTCTCGTATCATGAAAACATTCCTCACGGAAATCACTGACGACTTCATCTCACTGCTCTACCCACACTACTGCGAAGGATGCCAGGGTGCGCTGGTAAAAGGTGAATACATTCTCTGCACACAGTGCCTCAGTGATCTTCCCCGTACGGATATGCATCTGGATCCAGACAATGCCTTGGCAACGCGCATGCGCGGGAGGATTCCCGTTATTGCAGCGGCAGCTTTTCTGCGATTTCGGAAGAAGGGTAAGGTGCAGCGGTTGTTGCACGCATTGAAATACCGGAATCGACCGGAGGTCGGATTCAGGTTGGGGTTCGTTTACGGATCCGACCTGGCGTCGGCTGGATTTTGCGACAACTTCGATATGATAGTCCCGGTACCGCTGCACCCGGCGCGATTGCGGACGCGGGGATATAATCAGGCTGCTGAATGGGGACGCGGGCTCTCGGAAGCCACGGGTATCCCAATGGAAGAAGATGTCATCCGGCGGTTACGCAATACAAAGACTCAGACTAAAAGGAGCAGGATCAACCGCTGGGAAAACGTGAGTGAAGTCTTTGCCACAACCGATGCGGAGAAAGTGCGGGGAAGAAACGTGTTACTCGTGGATGACGTGGCGACTACGGGAGCTACACTGGAGGCATGCGGTCAGACACTGCTGAACGCAGGGTGTGCTGGTTTGGGCATTGCCTGCATCGCGATGGCCCAGTAGGATTAAAGTAGGAGCACGTCGCCGTGACGTGCTCCCGAACTATAGACAGTGCGCCGACATAAACCTGCCGGTCAGAGTTGAGAAGGTTTTTGCGGCATAACGGCGGCAATCATCTTTTGGATGAGTTCTGCCGAGTTCTTCGCCTGGCACTTCCGCAGCAGATTTTTTCTGTGCGTCTCTACAGTGTGATGGCTAATGTTCAGCCTCCCGGCGATCTCTTTGGTCGTAAGTCCCACAGCAATGAGCGACAGGACTTCCCTTTCCTTTACTGTTGTTGGATACATGATCTTTATGAACTAGATGGTCTTATTTGAGTTGGTGGCCTTAATGCACAGCAGGCAGGAAGGTAACCCGGGATTTTCGAAAAAAATTACAATGGTCACCGGGGTTCCCGGGCAATGTAGGGTTCCGGCGCGCCGGGTCCATATCGCTGGGTAGGGCGCTTCTCCATAATAGCACGGTTCCCCGACGGATCGAAGCTGAAGGTGCACGTCTTTTCCCGACCTTCAACGCTCACCACATAGTGGGTTGAGCCGGCTGTAATAAGTTCGAAAATCGGACCCAGCCGCGTGCTGTCACCCAACTTTTCGCACGATTCGTCGAGCGCCTGCTGGACATGGAGCGGAAGCTGCGTGCGGCTGGCGACCTTTCGCGCCAAAGCGACACGGTTCTCCGTCTTATCATAGTAAGCGACGTACAAATTACCGTCGGAAAAGAAGTAAGCCAGGTCAAAACCTTCATCACGTGCCCAACGCGGATCTGTAGCATCGGGGAAGTCTGCAGCGAACTTAGCTGCGAGCGAATTCGAAATGCGGTCTTCTGACTGAGCCTGCAGGCGACAGAAAGAAACAACCAGCATGGCAAGAAGAACAATGGTCTTTTTCATGTTCGTGTTGTTTAATGTGCCCTTTATGCCACGTCGCCCTGCAGGTAACGTCCCAGCTTTCAGGCAGAGGGTTCACCAGTCTTCAGGGAAATGCCGTATCTTAGTAATACTCACCAGTAATCTTTTTATCAGTGGGTTACCTGCGAGGGTTTTTGTCATTAAGCGCATAATTGGGAATGGTCAGGGAGGATATCATAGGGAAAATCCGATCCGGCGGCCCGGCCGGGCTGGCCATGATTTATGAGGAACATCGTGACGAGTTCCTCCACTGGATCAGGAAAGAGTACGGCTGCTCTGAAGACGACAGCAAGGATATCTATCAGATAGCCATCCTGGCGTTCTACGATAATGTGCGGACTGGGAAGCTGCAACACCTGGTAAGCAGCATTAAGACCTACCTGTTCGGCATTGGCAAAAACATCGTCAGAGATACCATGAGAAAATCTACACGCCACATCGCCATTGATCAGGAGCGGTGGCTTAACGAAAACCTCATAGACGAACCAGGTGATACAATGCCCGAACAATTGCTGGCATCAGCAAAAAGCGCTCTTGAGCGATTGGGTGAACCGTGCCGCAAGCTTGTAGAGATGTTCTATTATGAAAGGAAGAGCATGGAAGAGATCGTCGCTGCCCTGAACTACAAGAATGCGGAAGTTGCAAAGAATCAAAAGTGTAAATGTATGAAACGACTTCGCAGGCTCTGCGAGGAGGAAATGAAAAGGACCTCAATTACCATAAACCATGAATACTGAATACGACATCGATCTGGTTGAAAGATATTTTGACAACGAGCTCTCCGAAGGAGAGTCTGCTCTTGTCGTCAAGCGCTTGAAGACCGACGCCGAATTCAAGGCTGTCTTTGATCGCGAACGTGCACTGATTCGCAGCATCCGTGCTGCCGGCCTGAGCCGCGACCTCCAGCTGCTTAAGGAAATCGAACGGGGCATTTCCGCGTCGAGCCAGGGGACCGTCCGCAGAATACAACCCTGGTACTATGCGGCGGCCGCAGCCGTAGTGCTGTTTGCTGTCGCGACTGTGTGGTTATTCCCAAATCGCCAAACACCGGACGAATTGTTCAACGATTATTTCACACCGGTAAGCAACACGTTTGCGCCAACGCTGCGAAGTGAGACATTATCGCAACCAGAAGCCTTCATGTATTACGACCGCGGTGATTATGCAACCGCTGCAAGTCTCTTTGGCGAAATGCTGGTTCAGGAAGCTAATCCGGATGTTTTGCTTCTCAGCGCAAATGCAAACCTCGCCGCGGGTAACACTTCAGTCGCTGAAGAGCATCTGCTTACCTTGATTCGCGATTTCGACGAATACGATACACCCGCCAAATGGTATCTCGGGCTTTGTTATCTGAAACAGGGAAATGTCGACAAGGCACGCACAGTGCTCGAAGAGCTTGGCCAGAGAGAAGTATTCTACACCGGTCAGGCGAGAGAACTCCTAAGGAAAGTCAAATAAGAAAAGAACCTACTCTATCAACAAACAGAAAGGGCCGCGGTTTCCCGCAGCCCTTTTGTTATTAGAATCAGAGTTGGTATTCCGAAGACTAGTAGTTCGATCCTGCGCGGATCATGGCACAGCGGAAACCGATCGTGGCAGTAGCAGAATCCTGATCGAGGAATCTCCGTGTACCAGGCGACATCCAGTAAGCTACGTCCTTCCAGCTGCCACCCTTGTATACGCGGGCACGGTCTGTGATCAATGACGTAAAGCTTTCCGGATTATTTTCGAAGTCACTGTTATATCCCTTTGCTTCATCCAGGAAACCATCCCTACGGATAGGGTTCAGGTCATCGAAATCCTGGTATGACATCGGACGGTAAATATCCTGAACCCATTCGCTTACGTTACCTGCCATGTTATACAGGCCGTAGTCGTTGGGAGGGAACTCATAGATATAAGATGTGATGAGCGCGCCGTCGTTCAGGCGTCCAGCGATACCGGCATAGTCACCGCGACCACGCTTGAAGTTCGCCAGCATGTAGCCCATCTGTTTGCCGTACGGGTTACGAACAGCGTGACCATCCCAGGGATAAATGCGCTGGTGGGTTTGAAGTTCTTCTACCCACTGCGTTCCGATGAGAGCCTGAGCTGCGTATTCCCATTCAGCTTCTGTAGGAAGCCTGAAAGCAGGCACGACTATACCCGACTCGAGCGGAATGCGTCCGTCCGTTTCGGCAAACTCTTCGCCCGCTGCTTCAGCAAGGGCTTTGTTCACGGCGTTCGTACGCCATGCCGCGTATTTGCTTGCCTGGTTCCAGCTTACACCTACAACAGGGAAGTAACGGAAACCAGGATAGCGAAGGTAATGGTCAACGTAGGGGTCATTGAAGGCCAGCTTACCTACCCAAACTGTGGTGTCGGGAAGAGCAGCTTCGTAAACTTCCTGAGACGAATCCTTTGCGAGATAGTGCAGATACTCGAGCCAGTTGATGTTTGCGATTTCAGTTTCATCCATGTAAAAGGAGGCTACCGAAACCGTACGTTCGAGATTGTCGCGATACGACATCACATCCTCTTCGAAAGAACCCATCACTGCACGGCCACCTTCAATAAATACCATGTTTGGAGCGTCCGGCTGCCCCTTAAAGGGTTTCACCATGAATCCCCCCGCATCTTCATCATTAAACGCTAATCCGGTTGCGTTGCTGAGCTGGCCAGGATTCTGTGCCGTGGGCTTGCTGCCACCGCCTCCAAAAAGTGAACAGGCCGATAACAACACAGACCCGCCCAGGAGATAAAAAAGACTCTTAAATGAATACCTCATCTGAAAAAGTTTTTAAAACAAATGCTAAGATACCTACATAAGCGCGTGTTTTCCAAGAACCTCCGGTTGAACAGGCGATTCCGGAATGTAAGATTCACATGCTCCAGTTAAACGTCTGAAGGACCAAAGTATTGTTTGGGGAACGAGCCTTCCCTTTTTGGGATAGTGTTAAAGATTAAGCACCACCAGAAGCCGTCAAATCGCAGAATTTAAGGGCCAACGGCCAGTGGCATACTTTTTTGAAGGGTGTCAGGAAATTCTGAAAAACTTTTTGATATGGCACTTTCCCTTTATGACTTCCGAGTTATGCCTTTTGAGAAGAAGTGCGACGTGATCACTTTTCAAGGGAACTACCTTATTCACCGAAACCTTGGTGAATGCAAGGTATTTCTCTATCACACGAATGAGTTTTTTGTCGAGGTATTCTTCTCCACCACCCATCAAAAAGTGCTCATGATCAATGCATTTGACAATGTGATGGGCCTGTATCCCTACCTCGACAAGATTTCGCTGGCTGATCTGGCGGACTGCATCTGATCCAGTATCGCAATCGCTGCGTCCACGGAGGGAATTTGCTCAATCGCAAGAACAGCCTTTCCAGCCTGGTCGCGCATTCTGAACCGCCCCGGATGTTGCTGAACGTACTTCAAAATGTCGCCAAAAATGGCCGAACTGAAGTAAGATTCGTTGCCAGAAACAAAAAAACCACGAAGCCGGTCGCCCTTCAGAACCAGCTTTTCAAAGCCCAATTTCTCACCTAACCACCGGAGCCGGACTGAATTGATCAGTTCGAGCACCGGTTGTGGGATGGGCCCAAAGCGGTCACGCATCTCCGCAGTGAACGCCTGCAACTCTTCTTCTGTCTTGATGTTGTCCAGACGTGAATACAACTGCAACCGTTCGGTGACGCTGCTCACGTACGTCTCGGGGATTAGTATTTCGAGATCCGTTTCGATCACACAATCCTGGACAATCACCTTTGCCTTTTCAGCAAGCTCCGCAGCAAACAGCTCCTTGAAATCCGTTTCCTTCAGTTCCTGAATTGCTTCGTCGAGAATCTTGTGATACGTGTCAAAGCCCAGGTCCGTAATGAATCCGCTTTGCTCAGCACCCAACAGGTTTCCGGCTCCGCGAATATCCAGGTCGCGCATCGCAACTTTGAAACCATCGCCCAGTTCCGAGAACTCCTCTAATGCTGCGAGGCGTTTCCTTGCATCGGCCGACAATTGCGACGCAGGAGGAGTAAGCAGATAGCAAAATGCTTTTTTGTTTGAACGACCTACGCGACCGCGCATTTGGTGGAGGTCGGACAAACCGAACATGTGCGCCTGGTTGATGATGATGGTATTCGCGTTGGGAATATCCAGACCTGATTCAATAATATTAGTAGATACCAGAACATCGACCTCGCCATCGATGAACTTCATCATCACTTTTTCAAGTTTTGAACCCTCCATCTGACCATGGGCAATACCAATGCGCGCGTCGGGAACGAGCCGGAAGATAATGTTGGCCACTTGCTCAATGTCGTTCACTCTGTTGTGAACAAAGAATACCTGTCCTCCCCTTCGAAGCTCAAAACTGATAGCGTCTCGGACGATCTCGTCGTTGAACGTGTGAAGTTCCGTTGACACGGGTTGGCGGTTAGGTGGAGGCGTCATAATGATGCTGAGGTCGCGCGCACCCATCAGTGAGAAGTGAAGCGTACGTGGTATCGGTGTTGCCGTCAGCGTAAGGACGTCAACATTCAGCTTCATTTCCTTGAGTTTGTCCTTAACCCGTACGCCAAACTTTTGCTCCTCGTCAATCACCAGCAATCCGAGATCCTTAAATACAACATCCTTCGCAACTATGCGATGTGTTCCGATCAGAATGTTGATCTTTCCTTCTTTCGTTTCCGCAAGAATTCGTTTGATATCCTGCGCGGACCGAAAACGTGAAACGTGTTCAATGTTAACGGGAAACGCGGCAAGCCTTTCGCGAAATGTCCGGTAGTGTTGCATTGCCAGGATCGTCGTGGGCACCAATACTGCCACTTGTTTTCCTTCGTTCACTACTTTAAAGGCAGCACGAATTGCAACCTCTGTCTTCCCGAAACCTACATCACCGCATACGAGACGATCCATAGGGTGAGGTGCTTCGAGATCACGCTTCACATCGGCAGTCGCGCGCGCCTGGTCCGGCGTGTCTTCATACATGAACGACGTCTCCAACTCCGCCTGCAGATAACTGTCGGGTGAATAGGCGTAACCTGGTGCCGATTTCCGTTTGGCGTAAAGCTCGATAAGTTCCTTCGCAATGTCCTTCACGCGTTTCTTGACGCGCGACTTCTTCGTTGCCCACTCCTGCGTTCCCAGCTTGCTGATTGATGGCGGACCGCCATCCTTGCCGGTGTATCGCGAAATCTTGTGGAGCGAGTGGATGCTTACGTAGAGAATGTCGTCGTCCTTGAATACAAGTCGGATCGATTCCTGTTCGCGGTCCCTGACAATCTTCTTCTCGAGCCCTGCAAACTTTGCAATACCATAGTCGATGTGCGTCACGAAGTCGCCAGGTTGAAGCGTCTGTAGTTCGCGCAGCGTCAATGCCTTCGACTTGCTGAATTTCTCGCGCGCCTTGTATCGATGAAAACGCTCGAAGATCTGGTGATCCGTATAGCAGGCGATCTTCAGGTCACTATCCAGGAAACCGGCGCGCAGTGAGAGCTCGAGCGTCTCTACCTTGACCGTTGTGCTGATCTCTGAAAAGATCGACCTCAGTTTATCCAGCTGATGGGGAAGATCGGATGCGATGAACGTCCGGTAGCCTTGTTGCTGAAGGCGTTCCAGGTCCGTTGTCAACAATTCGAAATTCTTGTTGAACGACGGTTGCCCTCCCGAAGTGAACTGGAAAGTTTGCGTAGCCGGGAAGTAGAATCTGCTACCGAACTCAACGCAAGGGAATGATTCAATCGTGCGTTGAAAAGAATTGCGATCGTCGAAGAGGACTTCTGGTCCGGAAACAACTTGCGTTTTTCCTCCACTTGTTATTCTGGAAAACGATTCGGCCGCAACGTCAAAACTCTTTTGAACAACGTCGCCCGTTAACTGAAAGTCCTTGAACCACAAGACCGAGTCTGGCGACAAAAAGGAAAAGAACGATTGACGTTCTGCCTTGAGCGTCTGCGACTGGAGATTGGGAACAATGCTCAGCTTTGGAAATTCAGCTTCGGAAATTTGGGAGACCGGATCAAAGGTCCGGATACTCTCCACCTCGTTGCCGAAAAGCTCGATGCGGTATGGAAGTTCGTGAGCAAAGGAGAACACATCGATGATGCCCCCACGCACTGCGTATTGCCCCGCTTCATAAACAAAGTCGGTACGTTCGAAGCCGTATGATCGGAGGAACTCTTCCAGGAACGGGACGTCCAGCTTCTCTCCTATTGCAACGCCAAACGTATTTGCCGTAAGCGATTTTCGGCTGACAACTTTTTCGCCCAGGGCTTCCGGATAAGTAACGACCATAAGCGGCTCGTGTCCGGGTTCACTGATCCGACTCAGCACCTCGGCCCGCATCAGTACATTCGCGTTCTCGGTTTCTTCAAACTCATACGGGCGCCGGTACGACATAGGAAGCAGGAGAACTTCCCGGCCAAGCAAACTCTGCAGGTCGTTCTGGAAGTATGCGGCTTCCTCTTTCTCCTGCATGATGAAGATGAAGTCGCGAGGCTGGTGTGTAAATACGGCGGCTGCAATTACCGCATCAAGGCTTCCGGAGGCTCCTTTGACGTGAATTCTGGACGAATTGGACGCACCTATCCCTGCGGCTACGGTCTTGATCACACCCTCCGCGCTGTACAGTTTCAGAAAATCTTGCGCCCTCAATCCCGATTTCCAATAGAGGATGCAAAGATAAACGGATCACAACAAATTTGAGTTAATTTTGGCAAATGACCTGGCAGCATTTCTTTGCGTTCACCGGTATTTTGTCTGCTATACTCCTGGCAACAGGATTGTGGCGGCCTTGGATAGTGCTTTGGTGGCGATCACGTCAAAACCGGAAGATGGTACTGCAGTGGTACGGAACTTCGTTGCTCGCGAGTGTGCTGGCCTTCTGGGCAGTCGGTCATTTTAAGTCCTGACACTTTCAACCGTTTCAATGAAACTTCAGATCTGTTTGCTTATCGCCTTGAGCACTATAATGCTGCAATGCAGCAAATCGTCGGACCGTGGTCACGTACTCGCGCCGGACGATGCCACGTCAGTGAATGAATTACCTGAAATGAATCTGATAACGCCTGACCAACAGGTGATTCGTGCACGTGAACTGGCCGGTAAAAACATTCTGATTTTCTATCGACCGGAATGCGACCATTGCCAACGTGAAGCGGAGGCCATCAGCAAGAACATGGATGCGTTCGCTGAATACCAGGTTTACTTCGTGACCACCGACGGCCACGAGGCGGCGCAAAAGTTTGCCGACGACTATGGCCTTGCCGACGAACCAAACGTGCATTTTGTTCAGACTACAGTAAATGAAATTCTCGACCGGTTAGGACCGATATCCACGCCTTCACTTTATATCTATTCAGAAGAACGTAAGCTTGTGCAGCACCTCGACGGGGAGAAGCCTATAGAAGAGATTCTGCGATACCTTTAGGTAATGCGCTTTGCTGTTGCAAGCATCGGACCTTCTGGGGAAGTGAAAGCCAGGAGGTAATGTTCTCCACCTTCTTTTAGTCGGGCCCGACTTCTCAATTGATCTGCGGTAAGCGGATAGTTGCGCACGACAACGTTCGCCATACCTTCCGGAAATGAGGAGGCGAGTTCAGGGGTGTACTTGTGTGCCGTGGCAATGATCTCGAAAATTCTTCCGGGAAAGTCAGGCTGCAGATCTTCCGATGTATACAAATGCGTATTGACGTGCAGTTTTGTCAAGCCGTATCGGGAGGCAACGAGCCGAAAAGCTCCGGACTTTAGGATCTCTGGCCCGGGCATGTACACATACTTTCGCGGAATGCCGTACTGAACTAAGGCGTCGTTCTCTTCATGACGGTAGAACGAAAACGGGGGCCGATTAGCAGTTAAGTCGATTGCTTCCAGCAACGGTTCTGCAGTGTGACCTGCTGCGGAGAAGAACAGCAATTCCCTGACCTCGCCGCTCGCCGTTACGATGGCGACCCGAGCCACGTTGGTTATAACCTGAAGTCCGCGGTCAATGTCGAGCATTGGGGAGACTTTAAGCATCATTCGGTTGAAGGTCCTCCCCAGGAAGGGAACCAACGTCCGTACGTCTGGCGAATAGGCGGTTAGTTCGATTCTTCTCTGACTGTTCTCCGTTCGCCGCGAAGGATCTACATACGCCAGGTCGAATGTAAGCGCTGTTTCATTAAGGAAGCTCAGCGCATCCCTTTCGTGATAGATGATATTCAGAGCCCCCAGCTGTTGGTGATTGTGACGGGCGATTTGCAGAAGGGCGCGATCCGGCTCAACGTAATGTACTTCCTGGTATTGACGACTCAGAAAAAATGTATCGACTCCGAATCCACCGCTCAGATCCACGCAACGGGTGTGCTGCGGCGAAGAGAATGCAGCCGCCTGCCGCGCCTTGAACATCGCTGTCTTTTCAGACGAGCATTGTTCGAGGTTCGCGGGTGGCGGATACAGAATGGCTGGCGTGGAGAAATACTGCGGCAGCTTATGCCTGGCCCTTTGCAATCCTGCGATCTGCACGGCGATATCGCGAAACGGAATGCCGAACTTTTGCGCAGGTTGCTTCAGCGACAGCTCGTGAACGTCCGAAGAGACATGGGCGCGGACAAACTCCTGGACCTCGGGTCGGAGTAATCGCGCGTCAGGGACGTCCAGCGAGTCGCTAATAGACAAGGCTTTTTTCCAGCATGAACTCGGCGATCTGAACCGCGTTGGTAGCCGCACCCTTTCTGAGGTTGTCGGAAACAATCCACATGTTCAGGGTGTTGGGCTGCGATTCGTCGCGGCGCAACCGTCCGACAAAGACTTCATCCTTGCCCTTTGCATAAATCGGCATAGGGTATACGTTATTGGCAGGGTCGTCCTGCACGACAACGCCGGGCGTAGCTGCAAGCATGTGGCGCACTTCGTCAAGGTCGAAATCCTTGTGGAACTCAACATTCACTGCCTCGGAGTGGCCACCGATGGTCGGAACACGTACAGTAGTTGAAGTGACACCAATAGAGTTATCACCCAGGATCTTCCGCGTTTCATTCACCATCTTCATTTCCTCTTTGGTGTAGCCGTTATCGAGGAAGACGTCGATGTGGGGCAAGGCGTTCATGTCGATGGGGTGAGGATACACCTTCGCGCCCTGTACACCAGACCGCTCATCCATAAGTTGCTGCACTGCATCCTTTCCTGTTCCGGTAACGGACTGGTAGGTAGATACCACAATTCGCTTGATCTTGTATGCGACGTGAAGCGGCGCCAGCGCCATTACCATTTGTATGGTAGAGCAGTTAGGGTTAGCGATGATCCGATCGTCGATACCAATAACGTGACCGTTAATTTCGGGAACGACGAGCTTCTTATCCGGATCCATGCGCCATGCGGAAGAGTTATCGATAACGATGGTACCCACTTCAGCAAACTTCGGGGCCCATTCGAGCGAAGTACCTCCACCGGCAGAGAAAATAGCGATATCGGGAGCCTGTTTAACGGCGTCCTCAATGCTGATGATCTTGTAGTCGGAGCCTTTGAATTTTATCGTTTGTCCAACCGATTTGGCAGAGGCTACCAGGATCAGTTCAGTGAACGGAAAATTCCTTTCTTCCAGTACGCGCAGGATCTCCTGCCCAACGAGCCCCGTGGCTCCGACAACAGCAAGTTTCATGATTCGTGTTTGTATTTAGAATCACAAAAATAGTACTTTTGAAAGAGCCCAAAGCAATAAGACCCTCGAGTATGAAAAAAATCATTTGGGCTCTCGGGTTAACTATTGTTAGTTCGATCCCCTCCAACACCGCTTTCTCTCAACTCACCGACGAACCGTCACAACCCAATCAGGTTGCCTTTAAGGACGTCATCATCACCGAGATTCTTGCTGATCCGTCTCCTTCGGTTGGCCTTCCCGAAGCCGAATTTGTTGAGATATTCAATCGCAGCATGGGTACGGTTAATCTGGGTGAATGGACCCTTTCGGACGAGAGAACTTCCGCCCGCCTTCCTTCAGTCTCTCTTCCGCCGCAGGAGTATGCCGTGATTGTCCCTTCGCAGGATTCTGCGGCATTTGAAGGCATCCGCGTCATACCTGTGAGTGGCATGCCGAGCCTGAATAATTCTGGCGATGCCGTTGTGCTTCGGACGCCGGAAGGCGTGACCATCGACTCGGTGCGTTACGCCAGCGGATGGTATCGCAGTACCTCCAAGCGGTCAGGCGGTTGGTCGCTCGAACTCATAGATCCATTCAATACGTGCGGCGAGGAGGACAACTGGAGTGAGTCGGATGACCCGAAAGGCGGAACGCCGGGTAAACAGAATTCTGTCTTTGCTTCAAAGCCTGATGCTACCGGACCAGGCATTGTGGCGGTGACGGCCAGCGATGCGAACACTCTTCTGATCGAATACAATGAAAAGCTGCTGAGCGAAAGTGTTCCACCCGGAAATGTCATCCTCGAACCAAGTGTGGAGGTGGCCTCGGTAACGCTCGGTGAAGCGTTGAGGTCACTTCATGTTACACTAGCGGGTTTTCTTGAACCGGGAACGTTGTACAATGTGACCGTAAAGAACGTCAGAGACTGCAATCACAACCTGGCATCAGAAGACCGTGTCTCGTTTGCAATTCCGGAACCGGCAGACAGCCTGGACATCGTCATCAATGAAGTCCTGTTTAATCCAAAATCCGGAGGCGTTGACTTCGTTGAGATTTTCAACCGGTCGCGAAAGTTTATCAACCTGAAGGGTTGGAGCACAGCGGACTTTTCGGATGGAACTCCCAAAGATTTCCGGATTGTTACCGAGGGGGATTGGCTGCTGCCTCCGGATAGTTACGCTGTACTGACCGCAGACGCCGCAGTGCTGCTTGATTATTATCCGGATGCTGCAGTCGAGGCACTGATTGAAATGCGGCTGACATCTTTGCCTGACGATTTTGGGTCAATTGCTTTGCTGGATGCTTCGCAAAAGGTGATTGATGCCGTGACTTACAACAAGGCGATGCATTCTGTTTTCATCACGACCGCAGACGGTGTATCCCTCGAAAGGATTTCTGCGGATGCGGCTAGCAATGCTGCGGATAACTGGAGTTCGGCATCTACCAATGCCGGCGGAGCGACGCCGGGCAGAAGGAATTCGGTAGCGGTAGTCAATGCAGGCTTACCTTCGAATCCTTTAACCGTTGATCCGCCCGCATTCAGACCTGTTTACGGGAAACCGAACTTCACCCTTATCCGTTACAACTTTGACCGGGCCGGATATGTGGCCAATGCAAGGATACTTGACCAGCAGGGTCGGAGTATCCGTTCCATCGCCAGTAACGACCTGCTCGGTACCGAAGGATTCTATCGGTGGGATGGCGACCGCGACGACGGTTCTCGAGCCAGAGTAGGTTATTACTGGGTTTGGTTCGAAGTCTTTTCACCGTCAGGCGGCGTGCATTCGTTCCGTGAGCGGATCATCGTTGCGGGCGACTTCTGAACACAGGTTTATTGGCCATATAGGCAGGAAACCGGGCTTCCAGGAATATTGGAAGCAATATTTTTTGTTTTAGTCACCACGGCGTAATTTTGCGCATCTTTTACCAAACGAGAAATACGGGACATGGCCAAAAAGAAGAAAACTCCCGCTAAGGTAGCTAAGAAAAAAACGGCGGCTAAGCCGAAGGCAAAGCCTGCGGCTAAAGCTGCAAAGAAGGTAAAGGCTGCCAAGGCGGCAAAGAAGGCCAGCACGCGTACGCCCACGGCCAGGAAGGCAGCCGCAAAGAAGCCGGTGAAGAAAGCAGTGATAAACCAAAAGAAAAGTGTGAAGGTGGTTAAGAAGAAAAGTGTAGAAGCTCCGAAGGCAGCTGGGGCACCCGTATCAAAATCCAAAGCGAATCCTCAGGTGAAATCCGAACCAAAGACTGCACAACCTGAAAAGGTGCGGATTGAGGCACCGCAAAAGGAACAGCCTGTAGCAAAGCCTGCTACGGAGTCGAAGCCATTGCCTCCTATTGCACAGATGCATACGTTTCAGATTCCCAACCAGCGCCCCATTGCGCACAAACCTGCGCGAACGACTACGGACGAAACGCGGACCCGCTACTCTGAAGAGGAGTTGCGCGAGTTTGAAAAACTCATTCTTGAAAAACTTGAGAAAGCCCGCGAGGAGTACAAGATCCTCAAGGATACACTAAACCGTACCAACGACGAAGGCACGGATGCTACTTCGGGAGGAAATACCAAAGTACTCGAGGACGGCGCTGAAACGGCAGAGAAGGAAAACCTCAGTCAGCTTGCAGCACGTCAGCAGAAGTACATCACCAACCTTGAGAACGCGTTGATCCGCATCAAGAATGGTACTTATGGCATCTGCTCCGTGACGGGCAAACTGATTTCAAAGGAACGCCTCATTGCCGTGCCGCATACGACGCAGTCCATCGAAGCCAAGATGATGAAGCAGGACTAGCGCTTTGGATTTCCTTCAAAACCATATCGAGGCGCTCATCTTTTGTTCGCCGGCGCCCATTCGCGTCAGCGAAATTGTAGCGTGCTTGTCCGAAATGTTTGGCGCTGAAGTGCCTGAAGAAGACGTTACCGGAGCAATTCAACGTCTGGAGGAAAAGTACGCGCAGGAAGAGTTTTCGTTCCAGCTCTACAAGTCTTCCGGAGGCTACCAGTTCCTTACGAAGCCGGCGTATCAGGCGAGCATCGGAATCATGCTGAAACAGCAGTCGAAAAAACGACTGTCGACGTCAGCAATGGAAACGCTATCAATCATTGCTTACAAACAACCTATTTCAAAAACAGAAATAGAAAGCATTCGCGGTGTGAACTGCGATTACGCCGTGCAGAAGTTGCTTGATAAGGGTTTGATCGAAATTAAGGGAAAGGCCGAAACCATCGGTCGACCCATGCTCTACGGAACATCTCAAAAATTCATGGAGTACTTCGGAATCAATGACCTCAGTGAACTACCGACTCCGAAGGACTTCGCACATGAAGTGAATACCATCGGCGAGAACATGGATCTTAAGGATGCCGATACGCAAGGGTAAACGCTCCGCCGGTCCCGGCAGAGGTAAAACGTCCAGAAAAATTTCAGGCGCGCCTGATGAAGGCGTTGATAAAAAGGAATTCGTACCTCGTCATAAAAAGAGTCTCCAAAAGCCCGGGGGAAAAGAAACTAAAATTGCTGAAACCCTTGCGCAGGAAGGCCCCGTTCGACTTAACCGCTACATTGCCAACAGTGGTGTGTGCTCACGACGGGAGGCCGACAACCTGATCAGCATGGGGCTGATCACTGTCAATGGTAAGGTCGTTACCGAACTGGGCTACAAAGTAAATCCCGGCGACAAAGTTCGCTACGAAGGCAAACTGCTCACCGCGGAAAAGCCCGTATACATTCTGATGAATAAGCCGAAGGGCTACCTTACAACGACCCGTGATCCAAAGGAACGCGACACGGTGATGGCGCTAATCGGAAACAAAGTCCGGGAAAGAATTTATCCCGTCGGGCGTCTCGACCGTAACACCACGGGACTGCTGCTGTTAACCAACGACGGAGAACTTGCAGAAAAGTTGTCGCATCCATCTTACAACGTCAAGAAGATTTATAAAGTAGAACTCGATCGGCCTATCGCCCCTGAAGACTTCGATAAACTGATTCGAGGTGTACCGCTGGAAGAGGGAAAAGCAGTTCCTGATGACGCGGCCATTGTTTCAGAAGATCGAAAGACGATCGGTATCGAACTGCACATCGGCTGGAACCGGGTCGTGCGGCGCATCTTCGAAGCGTTAGGTTATGAAGTGCGCAAACTTGACAGGACAATGTATGCTGGTCTGGACAAGCGCGACCTTCCGCGAGGCAAATGGCGATATCTCACACAGCAGGAAGTCATCCGGTTGAAACACTATCGTTAATCACGCATTTTCCAGCGTCACGGTAAACGTGGTGCCCTTCCCGTACTCTGACTCTACTTCAATTTTCCCCTTAACCTTTGCAAGCGCTTCCTTTACAATGTACAGCCCAAGTCCTGTACCCTCTGTTTCCTGCGAAGCGCGGAAGAACATGTCAAAGACTTTGCCAAGACTGTGCGCCGGGATACCCTGTCCGTTATCTTCCACGCTAAAGATGACCGTGTCACTGATCCTCTTGAATGTGATTCGGATATATGGGTCATCCTGGTTGAGTCGGTGATACTTCACCGCATTGGTGATAAGGTTCGATAGAATTATCGAAATCTGGTTTGGGTCCGAGTAAAAGCGATTGTCAGCGTTCTTATCGTACTCGAGTCGGATGCGAGACGTGTTTTTAGAAAACTCTATGTCGGATATAACCTCGTTCACGAGGTCGCTGAACCGGATGGTCTGCATCTTGATTCCCAGCTTCTTCGTTTTCGAAAGGCGGAGTACATCCGTTAGTATCATGTTCAGCTTTTGCGCGCGCTGTTCGATCAGTTCCATATAGTTCCGCGCCTTCTCCTCATTGAGTTCTACTTTGCCCAGATACGTGAGACCGAGAATGGAAGTGATGGGTGCGCGAAGATCGTGTGATGTACTGTAGAGGAAACTGTCAAGATCCTTGTTTACTTGTCTCAGCTTTTCGCGTTCGTCTTCAAGGAGCCACATTACCATGCCCATGCTCATAATGGCAATCATCAGCAGGTTGATGAGACCACGCGACCCCGGCAACAGCGCCTGTTCGCCGGCCGTGTCAAAAATCATCATGGAGATGTGGAAGAACTGATAGCCGCTATATGCAACGAAAGAAATCGCAAGCAACTTCTGGCCGACGCCGCGGGTAAACTTTGGATTTCTCCACACAACAAAGGCAGCCAACAGAAACCCAACACCGGAAATCAAAGACCTTGATCCGACACGTAAGACATGCCGCTGGTAGCCGGCCTCCGGATCCTGCGAGAAAGCAATCACCGTGACAATCGCAAGAAGAACGACACCTATAATAATTAATTGGTAGACTCTTCTTCTGACGGGCCTGGAACGAACGAGCTGATATGAACCGATGAGAATGTAACCGATGTGAAGGAACGAGCCTACCTGAGCAACAATGCTAAAAGGAAGCCACCCCACGGATGGATAGTTTTCATCCTCAAGGTTGGTCATGAGGATGACCGAGGCGATCATGAATATTGAGAAGGCAAGCCAACTGCGTGACCAGGTACGAAGGAAACGGCGTTCGTAAACAAGACTGAAATGTCGGAATATGAAAAACATCGCGAGCCCGAGCATTGCCTGGGCTACGTATGTGGCAGATGGATCGGCGGCGAGTCCGAATAACTCTCTGAAGTACATCAAGGACGACTAAAGCCGAAAAAACTGATACAAAGAAAATGATAGTTTTAGCTAAATAAGGTAAAATTGAACTTTCGGAGGGAACTTGCTAGCAAAAAAATACCGAAAGGCGGAATACGGCGGTTTGAGAAACCGCGAAATCAGGAGTTGTGGTGATGGACGGAATCGAACCGCCGACACAAGGATTTTCAGTCCTTTGCTCTACCAACTGAGCTACATCACCAATACGGCGCCAGCCGGGGCGAATAGGGGCCAAAAGTATATAATTTTATATTTCGTGCAAAATTTAACTTGTTAGCCCAATGGCCGCGGTCCAGCAAATTCTGTTTGTGATTGTCCTTGCTGCAACGATTTACATTGTCTGGAGACGGGCGCGTGGCATTGCACGGAACATCCGGATGGGACAGGGTGAGTTGCAGAGCGATCGTCCAGGCGAACGCTTGCGCAACATGCTGCTTGTCGCCTTTGGACAGAAGAAAATGTTCAAGAGACCGTGGCCGGCAATTCTCCACTTTTTTGTTTACGTGGGCTTTCTCGTCATCAACATCGAGATCCTGGAATTTGTTGTTGATGGTATTGCAGGCACGCACCGGATATTCGCCCCCTACGTCGGCGGCTTGTATCCTGTGCTGATGAACATCTTTGAATTCCTCGCCGTAGCGGTCCTCGTATCCTGTGCAATATTTTTGCTCCGCCGCAATGTGGCAAAGATTCGACGGTTCTGGTCAAGAGAGATGACGTCATGGCCCCGCCTTGATGCGAACCTTATCCTCACGGCAGAAATTCTCCTGATGATCGCGATCCTGACGATGAACGCGGCGGATCAATGGCTGCAAGCTCGCATGCCCGAAGCGTATCCCGACTCAGGCACGTTGTTTTTCAGCAGCATGCTGATGCCACTGTTTGCCGATATGTCTGCAGCGTCGCTCGTTGTAGTGGAACGCGTTGCGTGGTGGTTTCACATCATCGGGATACTCGGCTTCGCGATTTACATCACGTACTCAAAACACCTTCACATCGTTCTCGCTTTTCCGAACACGTACTTTGCGCCGCTCAAGCCGCGCGGACAAATGAAAAATATGGAGGTCGTTACAAACGAGGTTCGCGCTATGCTTGGCCTTGGCGATGCGCCACAGACGGGAGCGCCCGGTCGTTTCGGAGCGAAAGATGTGAACGACCTTTCACGAATTAGTCTGTTGAGCGCATACGCCTGTACAGAGTGTGGACGCTGCACGGATGAATGTCCGGCGAACATTACAGGAAAGGCGTTGTCGCCCCGCAAGATCATGATGGACACCCGCGATCGGATGGAAGATGTAGCAAGAAGTCTTGCAAAAGGTGGTCCTGGTCTCGACGATGGCAAATCACTCTTTGGCGACTACATCACACGCGAAGAGATTAATGCATGTACCGCATGTCAGGCGTGTGTGGAGGCGTGCCCTGTAATGATCAATCCGCTGGAGATCATTCTCGATATCCGACGCTACGTGGCAATGGAGGAGTCCGGTGCGCCTGCAGCGTGGAACGCGATGTTTCAAAATATTGAGAATAATTTTGCTCCCTGGAAATTTCCGCCTTCAGATCGATTCAACTGGGCGAGCGAAGGACAACAGAACGCAATGAAATAACGCAGTGGAACAAGAGGAACAGAAGATACCGACAATGGCGGAACTTGCCGCGCAGGGAAAGTCGCCCGAGGTTTTGTTTTGGGTTGGATGCGCTGGCTCGTTTGACGACCGCAGCAAGCGCGTGACGCGCGCGTTTGTCAGGATCCTGCAGTCGTTAAAGATTGACTTTGCTGTGCTCGGTACTGAGGAAGCCTGCACAGGTGATCCGGCACGGCGTGCGGGCAATGAATTTCTCTTTCAGGTCCAGGCGATCAACAACATTCAGATCCTGAACGGTTACAACATTCGCAGGATCGTAACTACTTGTCCTCATTGCTTCAACACAATTAAGAACGAGTACCCTCAACTCGGTGGCAACTATACTGTAGAGCATCATTCCACATTTTTGCAACGACTCATTGATGAGGGACGTATTGTGTTGAAGGAAGGGGGGACGTTTAAGGGGAAGAGGATCACCTATCACGATTCATGTTACCTGGGCAGGGTGAACCAGGTGTACGAAGCGCCGCGCGGAGTTCTTGCTGCACTCGATGCTGATCTGGTGGAAATGAAGCGGAGCCGTGCGAGAGGATTGTGTTGTGGTGCGGGCGGCGCACAAATGTTCAAGGAGCCCGAGCCCGGAAAAAAGGACATTAATGTAGAGCGCACGGATGAAGCGCTCAACACCGGAGCTGATACCATTGCCGTTGCGTGTCCGTTTTGTATGACCATGATGCGCGATGGGGTGAAGGCCCGGGAGAAAGAGTCCCAGGTATCGGTGAAGGATATCGCAGAACTTATTGCCGAACGGCAGGGTTTGTAAACTTAGAAGTTGCACTCATGTTTATCGAATTCGATCAATTGCCCGATCACGCCCGGGTGTGGATTTATATGGCGAACCGGCAGTTTTCCGCCGAGGATCACAGTGTGCTGCACTCAATATTAAGAGCGTTTACGTCCGAATGGGCAGCCCATGGAGTGCCACTGCGTGCATCATATACCCTTGCGGAAGACCGTTTTCTGATCCTGGCTGTGGATGAATCACATCACAGCCCAAGCGGATGCTCTATCGATTCGTCTGTCGGGGCGCTGCGCCAAATCCAGGAGGCCACAGGTCTCGATTTTCTCGACCGGACGGGCGTGCCATTTGAATCAAGCGGTCGCATCAATGTCATCAGACTCGAAGAACTCAAACAAAAATATCGTGACGGCGTATGGGACAGCCAGAGCCTGACGTTCAATACTTTGGCTAAGACCGTCGGCGAGTTCCGGTCGTCGTGGAAGGTACCCGCCGGAACGACCTGGCTAAAGCGTTATCTGGACCCCAGGCCGACGGACTCTGTAGCCCGATAAATTTTGTTAGATTTGATAAAAAGGCATTGCGGCATATGAGGCTCATTACGCTCCTTCCCGTTATTGCACTGCTGGTCATGGCGTGCGGAACGGAGAAAAAGGCTACTAAGGCGTTTCAGCTGGGCAAATACCAGACTGCCATTGACCTGTATACCAAGCTGCTCGCCGACAACCCCCAGAACGGCTACTATAATTATATGGTCGCCGAGTCCTACCGATTGTCAAACCGGATTAAGGACGCCGAACGCTATTACACTAATGCCGGCGGGCGGGGCATCAATCGAGACACTGTAAGATTTTACTATGCTCAGTCGCTCAAGTCCAATGGCAAATACCAGGAGGCACGTCGTGAACTTGATGAGCTGATAAAGAACACTACCGCCCAGGCACTAAAAGAACGGGCAAGCGCTGAGCTCGAAGGATTGACCTACCTGGAGAAACTCAACGGCAGTGCCAATTACTACCGTGTGAAGAATCTGGAGTTGATCAATACACCTGCAGCTGAGTATGCACCGGTGTACCTCAACAATGAACTGTACTTTTCAAGCAACCGGGGCAACGGAAAAATTTACGAAGCCACAGGCACTCCATACTCTGACCTTTACAAGGTCGCAACCCGCGGTGCCAATGTGGATGTAGCAACGGTGCAGGCACTTCCCTCACCTATCAATGATCCAATTCGCAATGAGGGTTGTGTAACCTTCACGCCAGACGGTCGCATCATGGTGTTCGCAAAGGGTAACACCAACAAGAAAAACGGCGGCGAAGACGTCGACCTGTATCTTGTCCGCTGGCGCAATGGCGAGTGGTCTGAACCGCAGAAGATCAACGCGCCAGTGAACGTGCAGTATCGCGGAGAAAACGCTACCGAGCTTGAGCGCAACTTCGGGTGGGATTCCACGCCGGCCTTCAGTCCCGACGGTCGGACTTTATACTTCGCAAGCAATCGTCAGGACAAAAATGCTCAGGGAGGAACAGACCTGTACTCTGCTCAAATGGATTCGCGTGGAAGGTTCACGCGCATCCGCAACCTGGGTCCCGAGATCAACACTCCGGGCAACGAAATGTTTCCGTACGTATCCGAAGATGGACGTCTCTACTTTTCTTCCGATGGACACCCGGGATACGGTGGTCTCGACTTGTTTGTTGTTAACCGACGCGACGGCAAGAATGTCATTGAAAACCTCGGCCAGCCGATGAACAGCACGGGCGATGACTTTGGCATCTTCCTGTTCCGCGCCGATCGTGGTTTCTTCACCTCTAATCGCGAAGGCGGCAAGGGTGATGACGACATATACACGTTCGTGAATGAAGATCCCAATCTGAAGGTGATCAACTACGCGCTGCAGGGCGTTACGTATTTTAAAGACAAGGACGAAAACCTTCAGATCCTGCCAAACACCCGCGTAACGCTTCTCGATTCCCGGGGTGAACCGATGCAGGATTATATCACCGGCAATGACGGTAAATTCCTTTTCCGCGTATACGAAAACGAAGATTACAACCTCGTCGCTGAAAACGAAGGATACCTCACCAAGCGACAGGAGTGGACGATGAAGGGCAAGAGTGTTGATCCGAGTACATTAAAAGATCTGGTGACGAACATCACTCTGGATACGATTATGATCCTCGACCGCAAGGCAGTCAACGAGAAGTTCGTACTCGAAAATATCTACTTCGGATTTGACAGCACAGACATCAAGCCGCAGGCTGCAAGGGAACTTGACAAGCTGGCCCAACTGCTGATCGATAACCCTGAGATCAAGATCGAAATGGGTTCCCACACCGACAGTGTTGGTTCGTTTGACTACAACATCGACCTGTCTCGCCGCCGTGCAGAATCCACTGTCCGGTACCTTATCAACAAGGGCATATCGCCAGACCGGCTGACGGCTAAAGGCTATGGTGAAACGCAACCCATCGCCCGCAATACCAATCCGGACGGCACCGACAATCCAGCAGGACGTGCAAAGAACCGGCGAACCGAATTCAAGATTCTGGAGGTAGGTGTGCTGCCGCGGACGATCCAGGAAGAAGCGGGTGAAGTCTACCAGGATGAAGAGGATAAATACTTCCGGGATTGAACCAAAATTAGCCCTAAGTATAAGCCGGAGTAGGTCCGGCTTTTTTATTTTGCGAACCCTTATTTAAACGAATAGCAATGGAATTCCGCATTGAAAGGGACACCATGGGCGAAGTAAAAGTGCCCGCCACGCGCTACTGGGGCGCGCAAACCGAACGGTCCCGAAACAACTTTCGTATCGGTTCACCCGCCAGCATGCCGGTGGAGATCATTCACGCATTCGCTATACTGAAAAAAGCTGCAGCGCTGGCCAACGAAGAACTGGGCGTGTTGCCATCTGAAAAGTCAAAATTGATCAGCCGTGTATGTGATGAAATCCTGGAAGGTCGGCTCGACGAGGAGTTTCCTTTGGTGATCTGGCAAACCGGCTCCGGAACGCAGAGCAACATGAACGTCAACGAAGTGATCGCAAACCGCGCTCACGTATTGAACGGTGGTAAGCTGGCGGATGAGAAGAAGGTGTTGCATCCCAACGATGACGTTAACAAGTCGCAATCCTCCAACGATACATTCCCGACGGCGATGCACATTGCAGCCTACAAACAAGTCACGGAAGTGACATTGCCGGGGTTGAAGTTGCTTCAGCAAACACTGGCCGAAAAAGCCAGGGCATTTCATGACATCGTTAAGACCGGCCGGACACACTTCATGGACGCGACGCCGCTTACGCTGGGGCAGGAGTTTTCCGGCTACGCGCAGCAACTCGCCAATTCCATACGCGCGATCGAGTCAGCGCGTGAAGGTGTACGGGAACTTGCGTTAGGAGGTACCGCTGTCGGTACCGGGCTTAATGCACCAACCGGATATGACGTTCTTGTAGCGAAAAAGATAGCCGAACTGACGGGCTATCCGTTCATCACGGCTCCGAACAAATTCGAATCACTGGCAGCTCACGATGCTATGGTGGAACTCTCCGGAGCTTTGAAGCGCGCAGCGGTATCGCTGATGAAAGTGGCGAACGACATCAGGATGCTGAGTTCCGGACCGCGCTGTGGCATCGGCGAGATCATCATCCCCGACAACGAACCCGGGTCATCCATTATGCCAGGAAAGGTCAATCCTACACAACCCGAAGCGATGACTATGGTCTGCGCTCAGGTCATAGGGAACGACGTGGCAGTGTCCGTTGGTGGAAGCAATGGTCACTTTGAGCTCAATGTGTTTAAGCCCCTGATTGCCGCGAACGTGCTGCAGTCGGCCCGACTCATAGGTGATGCATGCGTTTCCTTCAGCAACAATTGTGCAGTAGGTATCGAACCTAACCTACCCGTCATTCGCCGGCACCTCGAAAACTCCCTGATGCTTGTAACTGCATTAAATCCTCATATCGGATACGAGAACGCTGCGCGAATTGCCAAGAAGGCGCACAAAGAGAATAAGACGCTTCGCGAAGCCGCACTGGAGCTCGGTCTTTTGACCCCGGAACAGTTCGATGAATGGGTGCAGCCGGCGAACATGGTGGGCAACCTGAAGGTGGGTGCCGGGAAGGCAAGTGGTTGATTTCAAAATATTTTGTTACTTTTATCTTCATTTTTTGAACGTAACCCACATCAATGAAAAAGCAACTCATCCTCCTCTTCTGTCTGGCTCTGATTTTTGCATCGACAGAAGGCTATAGCCAACTCTCCAAGAAGGAGAAGAAGGAGTGGAAAAAAAAGGCTAAGGAATACGCGCGCAACCCTGCCAATCTGAAACAACTTGAAGAAGACAAACAGGCAGCCGACACACAGGTATCGTCGCTGACGCAGCGGGTCAATCAACTGCAATCGACGATGAGCTCAAAGGATTCCCGCATTGCCGATTTGGAAAACCAACTGGCTCAGGTGCAGAACCAACTGTCCGCGGCAAGGGCTGAATTGGAACAAATGAGCAAGAATCCTAACCCCATGGATTTCTCGAAGGGGATTGTCTTTAAAGTGCAGATTGGTGCTTTCAGGAACAAGGATCTTTCCAAGTACTTCCAGAACAATCCCAATTTTGGAGGCGAACTCAGCGAAGATGGCGGACAACGTTTAACCATCGGTATTTTCCGGGATTACTGGGAAGCAGATACTTTCAAGAAATACATGCGGGAAATGGGCGTAAAAGATGCGTGGATCGTTCCCTATCGCGATGGCACTCGCGTAGAGATCAAAGATGTACTTGAAGGCGTTGTTTCAGATCGGCCGCAGGGCGCGGGATCATGAGCGCTTCAGGATATTGAAATAGGAAAAGGAGCTACACGAGATTTGTGTCGCTCTTTTTTTTTGAAATCACGGGTGCGCGGCACGATTTTTTGTATAATCAGGGTTCCGGTTATTTTTGTGGAATGAGTAAGTTTTTAGTGGTGTGTCTCTGCGCGTTGCTGCTATCCATAGCAGGCTCCGCGCAAGTGAGGGTGGGTACACTCGTCATTAAGCCTAATGAAGTGTACGAGTTGAAGGAATCAGACATCATCGTCGCAGACACACTCATCATGATGGACTCGTCCTGCATCAAGCTTAACCCCCTTAAGCGGGACAATTTTATTCGCGCACAGGTCGCCTATATGGGAAGCGGCAGCCGAATCGACGGCCGCGGAATTGATGGCGCACCGGGAAGGAACGGCCAAAACGGAGACACTGCTACCGGGCCGTGCCGCAATGGGGCTGACGCGCGAGATGGTGGTCGCGGACTGGACGGAGGCAACGGCAACAACCTCTTTCTTTACTTCGAGCAGTTATACCTCACGGGTCACGTACTTGTAGACCTGTCAGGAGGTGTAGGCGGCAGGGGCGGTGATGGTGGACACGGCGGTGGTGGAAGCCCTGGAACTCTCCACTGTAATGGAGGCAACGGCGGAAGCGGCGGAAATGGCGGCGCCGGCGGAAATGGAGGTAACGGCGGAAGGCTTACGATCAACTGCTCACGATGTCCTGATGTTCGCGCCCTTGTCAGCAAGCAGATGACCTTCAGAAGCACCGGCGGCCACTTTGGCTTTGGAGGCCGCCGAGGTTATGCAGGCGCTCCTGGACTTGGACCGAAGAACCGAAATGGTCAGACAGGCGACAGCGGTTACGACGGTCCGAATGGGAAACCCGGGGAAAAGGGTACCCTGAACTTCGAAATCAACTAGCGCTCGTACGCGCTTCCCTTATACCACCAACCCCGTTCCATGAAAAAGAGATGGCGCTACATCAGCAAACCGCCGGAAGAGGCCATACGTGCACTGTCGCGCCAAATCAATGTTAATCCCTACCTGTGCACCGTGCTCATTCAACGGGGCATCGACAACTTTGAATCAGCACGCGATTTCTTCCGTCCTACCCTCGACATGCTGCATGACCCGTTCCTTATGAAAGGTATGAGCGAAGCGGTCGAGCGGTTCAACAACGCGATCAGAAATCAGGAACGCGTTCTTATCTACGGCGACTACGATGTCGATGGAACGACAGCGGTTGCATTGGTATACAGTTACCTCAAGACCTTTTACAATCACTGCGAGATTTATATTCCCGACCGGTACAGCGAAGGGTATGGTGTTTCGCGTGAAGGCATAGAGTGGGCGCACAATAATGGTTTTTCCCTTATCGTGGCACTAGACTGCGGGATCAAGGCGATGGACATGGTGCGGCTTGCGAAGGAATACGGAATAGACTTCGTCATTTGCGACCATCACGTGCCCGGCTCAGTAGTACCCGAAGCCGTTGCAGTGCTTGATCCCAAGCAGGAAGATTGCTGTTATCCATTCAAGGAACTTAGTGGATGCGGACTGGGCTTTAAGTTCATGCAAGCCTATGCTCGGCGCTATCGGGATGAACAGGAAGTGTTCCGTTATCTCGATCTCGTCGCAGTGAGCATTGCATCTGACGTTGTGCCGATCATCGGAGAGAACCGCGTGCTCGCCCACTTTGGAACAAAGAAACTCAACTCCAATCCAACACCCGGACTGAAAGCGTTGATGGATGTTGCAGGAGTGACATCAGTATTGGACGTATCGGGCATTGTCTTCACACTCGGCCCACGAATCAATGCTGCAGGTCGCATCGATCACGCGAGTGCGGCAGTGAAGATGTTAACGGCACGGACTGTCGAAGAAGCTCAGTCGTTCGCCGCAGCGTTGGATGAGAACAACGACATGCGGAGGAAGTATGATTTGAATATCACCGAGGAAGCGCTGAAAATGATCGAAGGCGATGAAACGCATCGCATTGCCAAATCGACGGTTCTCTTCAAGGATACGTGGCACAAGGGTGTAATCGGTATCGTGGCGGCGCGATGCGTGGAGCGATACTACCGGCCTACTATCATACTCACAGCTTCCAACGACAAGCTAACCGGCTCCGCGCGAAGTATACACGGATTCGATCTGTACCAGGCGATCAGTGCCTGCAGTGATTTGCTGGAAAAATTCGGAGGTCACAAATACGCAGCCGGACTGACCCTGGATCCGAATAACTTACCGGCATTCCGGCAAAGATTCGAGGAGGTGGTCGCGGCGAACCTCACGCCCGAAATGCTCATTCCCGTAATTGATATTGACACGGAGGTCCATTTCGACGCGATTACACCGAAATTCGTGAACATCCTGAAGCAGATGGCGCCATTTGGCCCTGAAAACCCCACACCGGTGTTCGTTGCCCACAATGTTTATGTGTTCAATTCGCTTTCCCGGTTCAAGGAAAAGCACATTCGCTTCCTGGCGGGTCAGGAAGGCGCGCAAAACGTCTTCCAGGTTGTTGGCTTCAATCTTGCGGAGTATTATGAAAGACTACAGGCCGGTGGGCGATTTTCCCTGGCATTTCATATCGAGGAAAATACGTATAACGGGACAACGAGCATACAGCTCCGTCTTAAGGATATCAAAGGGATAGAATGATACTGAGAGCAGAACATCTTGTAAAAAAATACAAGACGCGCACCGTAGTGAACGACGTGTCGGTGGAGGTCGGTCAGGGGGAGATCGTGGGATTGCTCGGCCCAAATGGAGCTGGCAAGACTACTTCATTCTACATGATCGTCGGTCTCATCAAACCGAATGAAGGGAGGATTTTTTTGGATGACGAAGAAATCACGGCGCTGCCGATGTATCAGCGTGCGAAGCGGGGAATAGGCTATCTAGCGCAGGAGGCATCGGTGTTCAGAAAGCTCACGGTTGAAGAAAACATAATGTCGGTGTTGGAGCTGCGGGACTATACGAAACAACAACGGCGCGACAAGGTGGAGGCGTTGATCAATGAATTTAGCCTTCAGAAAGTTCGGAACAATCTGGGTATGTCTCTTTCCGGGGGTGAACGTCGACGCACGGAGATCGCTCGTGCGCTTGCAGTGGATCCGAAATTCGTCTTACTGGACGAGCCGTTTGCAGGCGTTGACCCCATTGCTGTTGAGGAAATTCAGTCGATCGTCTCCAAGCTTAAGAGCAAGAACATCGGCATCCTTATTACCGACCACAACGTGGACGAAACCCTCTCCATAACCGACCGAGCCTACCTGATGGTAGATGGCAAATTGTTCAAATCGGGTACTGCGGAAGATCTTGCCAACGATCCGCAGGTCCGGAAAGTCTACCTTGGCCAGAACTTTGAATTGCGACGCGCCAAGGTCATCCAGCAGGGGGACAATCCCTAGCGTCGAATTTGCCAAAAGTCCGCTATTTTTGAGATTGTTGCGATGGGCATTATCAATTCCATACTGACCTGGGTCATGAAAAAGCGCATTCATCAGATTGAGCTTTTCATGAAATACCCTCATGAGGTTCAGGAAGAACTTCTGCGGAAGCTCCTGCAAATGGGCGAACAAACCGAGTTTGGTAAGGCACACGGTTTTCGCGACATCCGCAACTACGAGCAATACCGCGAACGGGTGCCCATTCATACCTACGAGAAAATTTTTCCCTACATCCACCGTGTCATGCGGGGTGAACAAAACGTGCTGTGGCCTACGGAGATAAAATGGTTTTCAAAATCTTCAGGGACCACAAACGCACGGAGTAAGTTTATCCCCGTTTCACAGGAGGCGCTTGAGGATTGTCACTTCAAGGGGGGTAAGGATCTTCTTTCCATTTATGTGAACAACTTCCCTGACACGAGGATTTTCGATGGAAAAGGTCTCGCGGTCGGTGGCAGCCACCAGATCAACGAATATGATCCCAGCGCAAGTTCATATTACGGCGACGTTTCAGCGGTGATCATGCAGAACCTTCCGCACTGGGCGCAGTTCATTCGAACACCTAGTCTTGAGACGGCGCTCATGAGCAATTGGGAAGAAAAAATAGAAAAGATGGCGCGCGAGACAGCGGGCGTCAACGTCACCAACATATCCGGCGTGCCAACGTGGACGCTTCTGCTCATCCAGCGCGTTACAGACATTGCTGGCAAGCAAAACATCACAGAAGTATGGCCACAACTCGAGGTCTTCTTCCATGGTGCTGTTTCATTTGGTCCATACCGTAGCCTGTTCCAGAATCTCATTCCCCGCAGCACAATGCGATACTGGGAAACCTACAATGCGAGTGAAGGTTTCTTCGGAATTCAGGATCGATCAGGAAGCGAGGACTTGCTGCTGATGCTCGACTACGGCATCTTCTACGAGTTCGTTCCCATGGACGAAATCGAAAAAGAAAACCCGCGGGCGATCGGTCTGGATGAAGTGAAGCTGGGAACCAACTACGCGATGATCATCACAACGAACGCTGGCTTGTGGCGATACAACATCGGCGACACCGTGAAGTTCACATCACTCTCTCCGTTCCGCATCAGGATCACAGGCCGCACCAAGCATTTCATCAACGCGTTCGGAGAAGAGGTTATCGTGGAAAATGCGGAAGCAGCCATCACACGCGCCTGTGAACTCACCGGCGCGGAGATCAGCAATTTTACGGCAGCGCCCGTCTTCCTTGAAGAAGGAAAGAAAGGAAGCCACGAATGGATCGTCGAATTCAAAGTAGCGCCTTCCAGTCTCGACGAATTTACGCTCATACTCGATCAGACCCTGCGTGAAATCAACTCGGATTACGACGCCAAGCGTTCGAACGACCTTGCGTTGACACTCCCGCGGCTGCACCGTGTTGAAGAAGGTACGTTCTACAACTGGATGAAACGGCGCGGCAAGCTTGGAGGACAAAACAAAGTGCCTCGGCTTTCGAATTCCCGCGAGTATGTAGACGACATCATGAGTATGGTAAAAGGCGAACTCCCTGCCGAAAAGACGTAAACAACAATGTACTAATGACAAATACAATCAGGCTCACGTCCGCGGACGAGGCGTTGGGGTTGCTAAAGCCCGGGCAAAATGTGTTCATTCACAGCGTGGCGGCAGCACCCAGAGTGTTGATAGAGGCGATGGTTAAGCGTGCAGATAGCCTGAAGGATGTCAAGATCTTTCACCTCCATACCGAAGGCGATGCCCCGTATACCCGCCCTGAATACAAGGGCATATTTCATCACAATGCGTTCTTCATCGGCAGCAACGTACGCAAGGCCATTGCCGAGGGTCGGGGAAGCTATATCCCCGTGTTTCTATCAGAGATCCCGCGGCTGATCCGGCAGGGCATCGTACCCATCGATGTGGCACTCGTCACGGTGTCGCCACCTGATCAACATGGATACTGCTCTCTGGGTACCTCGGTCGATGCAACGCGCGCAGCTATTGAAAATGCCGGCGTGGTGATCGCACAGGTCAACAAGTACATGCCCCGAACTCACGGCGATGCCCAGATACATTATCAGCGGCTCACAAGAATGGTTGAGTACGATGTGCCGCTGTACACTCACGATCCGGGAGTTCCAACGCCTATTGAAGAAGAGATAGGACGTAATGTCGCGTCGCTTGTTGAGGACCGGGCCACGCTTCAGCTCGGCATCGGCAGTATACCCAACGCTGTGCTGGCTTCTCTGCAGAACCACAAGGACCTCGGCGTACACACCGAGATGTTTTCCGATGGTATAATCCCCCTGGTTGAAAAAGGGGTGATCACCGGAAAGTACAAGAAGAAACACCGCGGAAAGATTGTCAGCACGTTCGCCTTAGGAACACAACAGCTGTACGACTTCATGCACGACAATCCCGGATTGGCTATGCTGGAGGTTGACTATACCAATGATACGTCCATTATCAGGCAAAACCCCAAAACTACTGCCATCAACAGCGCAATAGAGGTCGACCTTACGGGCCAGGTCTGCGCCGACAGCATCGGTGAATACATGTATAGCGGCGTGGGAGGCCAGATGGACTTTATGAGAGGCGCTTCATTGTCAGAAGGGGGCAAGCCGATTATTGCCATGCCGTCGGTTACGGCAAAAGGACAGTCGAAGATTGTTTCTCTTCTCCAGCAGGGTGCAGGTGTAGTGACTACCCGAGCCCATGCGCACTACGTCGTTACCGAGTATGGCATTGCGTATCTGTATGGCAAGTCCATTGCGGATCGTGCAAAGGAATTGATCCGCATTGCGCATCCCGATCACCGCGAACGGCTGAACCGCGAGTGCTATGAACGGTTCAAGACATCGCTATAGTCAATCGCGTCGTATCGAACGAAGCCACGAAAGAATGCCGCTTCGACCGGCGCTTGCAAGCGCGTAATCGTCAGAAGCGCGATTGACCTTTTCAATTGTATAGAATGCTGTCGGCAGGGATTGCTGCAGAAACTCGAGCAACTCATCGAGACGCTCACGCTCAAGCACAGTGAACACAACATTTTCCGCGCCGTCGCGGCCATGAGCGTTGAGGGAAGTATAGCGGAAATCCAATTTCGTAAGAAACGTCGTCAGAGGCACGATGTCTTTTCGGGTGATGATCCGGACGATCACCTTTCCGTAGGCAATGCGCTCTTCAATGATCATGCCCACCAGGATACCGACGGCAAATCCGGCCGGATAGGCGACGTAGCACACCCAGTTGTCGAGGTGCTGAAAGATCTGTCGTATCGCCATCAGCCAGATGAACGACTCGAAGAAACCCATTATGGTTGCCGTCGCCTTCCGGCCTCCGAGGACATAAATGATCCGGATGGTATTGATCGATACGTCTGCAATGCGGGCTGCAAAAATCAGCAGCGGCAACAGCACGTAGCGATAGACCTCTTCCGGAATTCCAAGGTTGGAGAGAAAATGAGTTTCCATGTTTGGTCAATTCACCGTTATCCCATTAAATATTCAATAACCTCTTGCAACTTGCCCAGCGCGTTGATCTTAATGCGAGGCTTTTCAAGATCGACGGACTTCTTGTTGTATTTGGAGATGTAAATTTCCTTGAAGCCCAGCTTTTCTGCTTCTGAAATTCGTTGATCAGCGCGTTGTACGGCTCGAAGTTCTCCGCCAAGACCCACTTCGGCCGCAAACGCAACTTTATCAGAGACGGGAATCTCTTGCAGCGACGAGACCAGGGAAACGCACAGGGCGAGGTCGATCGCCGGGTCTTCTACTTTGATGCCGCCCGCCATGTTGACAAAGACATCATAACGACCCATGGGGAAGCCGCATCGTTTTTCCAGCACAGCCAGCAACATGTTTAGACGCTTCTGATCGAATCCGGTTGTAGTACGTTGAGGTGTGCCATAGGCTGCGGGACTTACGAGCGACTGTACTTCTATGAGTAGCGGTCTATTTCCCTCAATAGTGGCTCCGATCGTGATGCCGCTCAGGTTAGGATCCTTTTGTGATATCAGAATTTCAGAAGGGTTCGATACCTGACGCAAGCCGTTGCCGAGCATTTCATAGATGCCCATCTCAGAGGTTGGCCCGAAGCGATTCTTCACTGTCCGCAGGATTCGATACACAAGATGTCGATCTCCTTCAAACTGAAGGACCGTGTCCACCATGTGTTCCAGGACTTTAGGTCCTGCCAGCAAACCGTCTTTCGTTATGTGGCCGATGAGAATGACGGGCGTATCGGATTCCTTGGCAAACTTCAGCAACTCGCCGGCGCATTGTCGCACTTGTCCAATGCTGCCTGCAGCAGAGTCGAGTAGGTCCGAATACAGTGTCTGAATAGAATCGATAACAACAAGGTCTGGTTGAATCGATTCTATGGCCTGAAAAATATTACGCGTTCGTGTTTCCGTGAGGATGTAGCAATCATTTCCGTTGATCCCCATGCGTAATGCCCGCATTTTGATCTGTTGCTCGCTCTCTTCACCGGAGACGTACAGCGTCTTTCTTCCCGATAGCGAGGTTCCGAGTTGCAGCATGAGGGTCGACTTACCAATGCCAGGCTCGCCGCCGATGAGGATAAGTGATCCGGGAACGATCCCACCTCCGAGGACCCGGTTCAGTTCGTTGTCCCTGGTGATCAGGCGTACTTCCGTTCCTTCACCAATTTCGTTGAGTCGTTTCGGTTGCGCTACGCGTTGCGTTCCGCCTGTAGTCGTACGCCAGTCAGTTTTACCTGCATCTTGTTTTTGGACAATTTCTTCCACGAAAGTGTTCCAGGAGCCGCACGCAGGGCACTTGCCGAGCCACTTGGGCGACTCGTAGCCGCATTGCTGACAGAAAAAGAGAGATCGGAGTTTCGCCAAGCGGTTACATTTTAGCCTCAAAGGTATAAAAACCTTACATAAGCCCGTGAGGTCCAGGTTTGTGGGTTTTGGGACAAAGTGTTAATTTACATTATTTGATTTTTCAATTATAAGATCCTGTCATGTTCAAAGCGTATGCTTTGGTAGCGTTGTGTGTGATTTTCAATTTCGTTGAATCATTTGCGCAAAAGCCACCAACCAAATTTGGCGACGTCACACTCGAAGAAGTAAAGATGTCGCAGTATGCACTCGATTCCTCGGCCGCCGCTGTTGTCCTGTACGACTTCGGTGAATCTTACGTGAAGTATACTCAGAACCTGGGCTTTTTCCTTGAGTTTGAGCGCCTCACTCGGATCAAGATTCTGAAAAGCGATGGTTATGACCACGCAAACTTCGAGATTCCGTTGTACACAGGAAGTAGCGAATACCGCGAGAAGATTTCCGGATTAAGGGTCGTTACCTATAACCTCGTGAACGGAAAGATCGCGGAAACGAAAGCATCCAACGACGCGATATTTCAGGAGGCTTACAATGAGAATTATGATGTTATAAAAGTGGCCGCGGCAGATGTGAGGGAAGGGTCAGTAGTCGAGATTACCTATACAATAACCACAAACTACATTCAAAACCTGCAGGATTGGGCCTTTCAGTCGACGATTCCCGTTGTATGGAGCGAATACCGCGTGCACATACCCGACTTCTTCCATTACGAAAAGTACATGCAGGGGTATATACCCGTTGCCACTCACGAAGAAAATTACATTCCGCGGACGATCACATTAAGCCAGGCTGTACGACACTATAGCACACCCAGCACGTTTGACCAAAGCCGCATAGACTATAAGGAGTACTATCTGAGGATTGTGGCCAAGGACGTGCCTGCGTTCAAGGAAGAGCCCTACATCACTACCTACAAGGACTATATCTCAAAGATCAATTTTGAGCTTGCCTATGTAAAATTCCCCAATAGTCAGGTTCAGCAAATTCTTGGTACATGGGACGAGATCAACAAGAAGCTTTGGGAGCATGAAAATGTAGGTGGTGAACTTAAGGGCAATGCCTTTCTTGGCAAGATCGTCGAATCGGCAACTGCGGGAGCACCTACTCCCAATGAAAAGATTGCAGCCATTCACAACTACGTGAAAAACAAGGTCGAGTGGGACGGTCGTAAGCGGATCTTCTCGCAAGGCTCACTCAAGAAGGTACACGATGACGGCAAAGGATCTTCGGCTGATATCAATCTGCTCATGGCATGCATGCTTTCGAAGGCAGGATTGACGGCGTATCCCATCGTACTGAGTACGCGTGATAATGGTTTTGTTCGCGAGACCTTTCCTTTGCTGTCGCAATTCAACTATACAGCGTGTGCTGTACTCGTTGACGGAAAGTACATTGTGCTTGACGCGACCCATAAATCGTTGCCTCCAGGGGTGTTACCACGCAACTGCCTGAACGGAAAGGGTCTTGTTATAAACGGAACGGGAAATTCGTGGATTGACTTAAGCCCAACGACAAAGTCCCGGACGGTCGCGATGGCTGAACTGCATTTCGATGAAGAAGGCGAAGCTGTCTATTCCCTCTCGCGTATGCTCGACGGCTATTACGCGCACGAGAGCCGCGCATCCTACTTGCGCGACGGGGAGGATGCATATGTGAAAACGTTGCTTGCGGATCGTGATTGGGAAATCAGGACGAAGAGTTTTGAAGCCGCTGAAGATATCACCAAGCCATTCGTAGAGAAGTATGAAGTCGCCACCGATGAAGGCGTAGTAAGCACAGGCGACGTTTTGTACATTGATCCCATGCTGTTGAATGCGGAACGGGAGAATCCGTTCAAGCTGGAAAAGCGTGAGTATCCTGTTGATTTCGGTTATCCTTTCGAGAAGACGCTTAATTTCAAAGTCAAGGTACCGCAAGGCTACACAATCGAGGAGGTACCAAAACCCAAAGTCTTTGTGTTGCCCGACAAGTCGGCCCGGTACATTCTCAACACCGCGGTCAACGGAGACGTGATAACGGTGACAAGCATTCTGACAGTCAACAAGGCAATTTATACTCAGCTTGAATACCCTAACCTCAGGGAATTCTACAACCAGGTAGTAGCTTCACAATCCGGACAAATCGTTTTAAAGAAGTTGTGATCCATGAGAGTACTCAGGATACTCGTTTTCATACTCCTGATTCCATCTTTCGCGGGAGCCGCGGATTATGGCTATCCTGTAAAGGACATTCCTGAAGAACTCATGAAGAACGCGAACGTCGTCGTTCGCGAGGACGCCATGACCTTTAAGGTTCTCTCCAGGAGCAGTGCGGTGCTAACCGTGAAATTCGCGGTGACGGTACTCAATAGTAAGGGTTCGCGTTATGCCGTTGAAGCGGTGCATTATAACAAGCTGATAAAGATCAACTACTTCCGGGGAGCCGTCTACAATTCAGCCGGAGTTCAGATCAGAAAGCTCAAGAATAGCGAGATCAAGGATCAAAGTATTAACGATGGCGTTGCATTGTATCGCGATGATCGTGTAAAGATTGCGGACCTTTCATCCGCAACATATCCCTATACCGTCGAGTTTGAATACGAGCAGGAATACAAATACCTGTACGACATACCAGACAGCTGGTTTTCAACGCGTCACCGGTCAACTCAGAAAGCCATCTACAGCCTTGTCTTTCCCCCTGACCTGCAACCGCGATACCGACTGATCAACCTGCAACAGGAACCCGTTCGGGAAACCCTCAAGGATGGCATGGTATCGCTCACCTGGACATTCGAAAATATAAAGGCCGTTGAGCGGGAACCCGATGGTCCTCACCCGGAAGAGCTGTGGCCAGGTATACTGGCTGCACCTACTCACTTTGAGTATGCGGGATACGTTGGCGACATGTCTACATGGACTGAGTATGGAAAATGGTTCGCCCTTCTGGCGAAAGACCGCGATAAGCTCCCGGCGGCTACTAAAGCAAAGGTCGCGGAACTTACGCGAGGATTGACCAGCGACGAAGAAAAGGCAAGGGTCTTATATCAATACCTCCAGAGTAAGACCCGGTATGTAAACATCTCGCTGGGCATCGGGGGACTTCAACCATTCCCCGCTGAAGTAGTCGATCAGACCGGATACGGCGACTGTAAGGCACTCTCAAACTACATGATAGCGCTGCTGAAGGAAGCCGGCGTTAAGGCTCACTATGCGATCATCGCCGCGGGCGATGATGTTCCGCCACTGATCGAAGACTTCCCAAGCCATCAAAGCACCAACCACGTTATTGTAGCTGTGCCTGGAGCGCGCGACACGTTGTGGCTGGAATGCACGAGCCAAACACGACCTTTCGGTTACATGGGAACTTTTACCGGCGACAGAAAGGCGCTACTGATAACTGACGAAGGAGGAAAGCTCGTGAATACCGTGCGTTATCCTGACTCCCTGAACGTTCGGGTACGCAACGCACGGGTCACCATGGATGCTGCAGGAAATGCGAAGGCAACTGTCAAGACATCGTACTCCGGACTTGAATACGATGCCACTGGATTGAGTCACGTCCTGAACGGCCGATTCGATGCCCAGAAGGATTGGGCTCTGGAAAACACAGACATACCAAGCTTCAACCTCCAGAACTTCAGCTTTAGCGAGAAGAAAGAAAAGCTGCCTGCGGCTGTTGTGGATCTAAGCCTTGAGCTGAACAGGCTGGCATCAATAAGCGGCAAGCGATTGTTCCTCGTTCCAAATCTGATGGAGCGTTCACGTTACATTCCTGAGCGCGTGGCCGACAGAAAAACAGATCTCGTGATCGACCGGGGGTTTATTCACATCGATTCGATAGAGTATCAGATTCCAGAGAACCTTTATCCGGAATACTTGCCCGAACCCATTAAGTTAGAAACGATGTTCGGTTCATATGAGGCTACCTGTGCAGTAGAGCAGGGACGACTTGTCTATGTGCGCCGTTTTAATCTTCGGAAAGGAAGGTATCCGGCGGAGAAATACAATGAGTACGTTGAGTTTCGCAGAGCCATCAGTAAAGCTGACAACACGAAACTCGTGCTGATGAACAAGACGTAATCATCGAATTGGCGCGTTGGCTTCGCGCGCCATCACCTTGTACACCATCTTGTCTGCGAGTCCCGGGAAGAGTTTGTTCAACCACACGGCAAGTTTGCCCTGCGCCGTGAGCACGATAAGGCGTTTACGTTTTACGGTCGCCCTGTAAATGTGACGCGCGCATTCTTCGGCAGTCATCATTTTTTCTTCATTGCGTGGCGAGATACCCTGCGGTGTTCCGTCTTTGGTCAGAGAACGCTGACGAATACCGCTCGCTGTAAATCCCGGACAGGCAGTCAGTACATGCACGCCTGACTTCAAAAGTTCGGTACGCAACACTTCAAGAAATCCATTGAGCGCAAACTTCGATGCTGAATATCCTGCCCGCCCGGGCAGCCCTCTAAAGCCCGCGACAGAGCTTATGCCAATTACGGAGCCTTTGTTACGGATGATTTCCGGTAGGCAATACTTTGTGGCGTACAGAACTCCGTAGAAGTTGATATCCATAACCTTCCGGATTACGTTCAGGTCAACTTCCGAGAACAGCGCACGCATGGAAATGCCCGCATTATTGATGAGGACATCGATCCTGCCGAAATGCTTTAACGCCTCTTCCGCCATGAGGCGGTTATCCTCTTCTTTCGACACATCTGCGCGAAAGCCCACCACGTCGATACCCTGTTGTCGAAGTTCAGCAACAGCCTGATTGAGGGAATCGCCATCGCGCCCTGTAATTAATATGTGGCTGCCTCTGCGACCGAATTCGGTAGCCAGTGCTTTTCCTATTCCCGATGAACCTCCGGTGATGATGACGACCTTGTCTCGCATGTGTTGATGTGTTGAAGTGCGCAAGTGTTGAAAGTTGCCCAAGCCCGACAGTTTCAGCTTAAGGCTTGGCGTGTTCCGCCTGAAAAGTGTTGAAAGATAGGAATAAGAAACAAAAGGGATGCAAGGTTTTAATCAAGCATGAGCTCGATGTCCTCACGGGTAAGCTGCTTCATGAAGCTTTCTTCCGTGGTGATAAGGTCTGAAGATAGCTTGAGCTTTTTCTTCTGTAGGGTAAGGATTTTTTCCTCTACGGAGTTCCGGGTGATGAACTTGTAGGTAAACACCTTCTTCTTTTGTCCGATGCGGTGCGCGCGGTCCACAGCCTGAGCCTCGACGGCGGGGTTCCACCAGGGATCAAGGATAAAGACGTAGTCGGCTTCTGTCAGGTTAAGGCCCAAGCCCCCTGCTTTGATGGAGATAAGGAACACTCGGAGATTGGGATCCCGGTTAAATCGCTGAACCTGCTCCTTGCGGTCAATGCTGGATCCGTCGAGATAAGCGTAGTCAATCTTCGCAGACTTGAGGAAATTCTTGACGATGCCGAGGTGCTTTACGAATTGGCTAAACACCAACACCTTGTGCCCTTCCGAAAGCGCGTTTTCCAGCATATGCGTAATATCCTCGAGCTTGCCTGAGTCGCCGGAATATGACTGCTCTACCATACGCGGGTGATTGGCCAGCTGGCGCAGCTTGGTAAGACCTTCCAGGATCATGAAACGGCTGCTGCCAATGCCTTCCTGGTCGATCATGTTGAGAATCTTTCCGCGATAGTACGCCTTGACTTCTTCGTAGAGGCGCTCCTGTTCGGGTGTCATCTCGCAATATTGGATGTGCTCTACCTTCTCCGGAAGTTCGGTAGCCACCTGCGATTTGTGACGGCGAAGGATAAACGGTTTGATGATCGCGTTAAGTCGCTTCGACTTCGCTTCGTCTCCTTTCTTTTCTATCGGATTCTGGTACTCATTCCTGAAGTAGGACTGCGTACCGAGTAATCCCGGGTTGATGAAGCTGATCTGCGACCACAAGTCGAGTGTAGTATTTTCAAGCGGCGTTCCTGTGAGAACGAGTCGATTGCGCGATCGCAACTCTCTAACCGCCTTGGCAATGTTCGATGTCGGATTCTTGATAACCTGCGACTCGTCGAGGATGACGTAGTTGAACGGAAACTGCTTCAGGAGGTCAACGTCGAGTCGTGTAATCCCGTACGACGTGAGCACAAGATCGTAATGCTGGAAACGCTGGATGTCTTTATTACGAAGTGTTCCTGTGTACGTCAGTACCTTCAGCGAGGGAGTAAATTTCGCTGCCTCCATTTCCCAATTGTAAATGAGGGATGTGGGCATGATGAGGAGCGATGTTCCGTTCCCCGCCTCCTTCTCCGATTGCAGAAGCGCCAGGGTTTGCACCGTCTTTCCGAGCCCCATGTCATCGGCAAGACATCCGCCAAGCCGATACTCATTAAGGAAGCGCAGCCAGTTGTATCCGGCCTTTTGATACGGTCGCAACTCTCCCACAAAGCCTTGCGGAACAGGATAATTCTTTATGCCGGAGAACGACGTAAGTGAGCGCAGCCTGTCACTGAGATGAACCTTGGCGAGGTTGCCTTCCTCGAGTTCGCGCACTAGGTTGAGGTGGTGTTTCCTGAGGACAGGTTTTTCATTGCTGCCTTCCGATTCACTAAGCGCAAAGAGATCAGCGTACTTCGTCAACCAAACGTCCGGAATAATTGCGATCTCACCGTTGGGTAGTTTGAACTCTACCTTCTTTCTGAGGATCAGCTTTCGAAGTTCCTTGAACGGAATTTCGAATTCACCAAAGCGAATGGTAGCGTGTATATCGAACCAGTCGATGCTCTCTTTTACCTCGACTTCGATCACGGCCTTCCCGACAAAGTATTTCTTGTCGCGCGCCTCGGGCTGGCTAACCTCAAAGCCGAGGTTGAGTAGGTTGACCCGATTCTCGTTAAGCCATGAGAATGCCTCCGACTTAGGTATCGCGACACGGAAGCCCTTCATCGGAAGGCCAAGCTTTTGCAGTGTGTGGAGGAAATTCTTTTCTGCTTCCGTCTGCCTCGTGATGCGATGGAAAATGTATTCGTCGCCCTGGCGTTCTACCGTAACGCTAACGGGACCCAGGTTGTCGCCGCGAAAGCGATGCTTTCCGTACTTGAAGGACAAATCGAAAAGTATCTTTCCCGATTCGTCGCTCTTGTCTTCAGGTGACTTTCCATAAAGGTCAGGACCCGGTGCCGCGCTGAGTTCAGAAAGGGTCAGTACCGGAAGGGGGTCGTATACGTTTTTGTTTATCTGGAATCCGTTCGCCTCCACGTCATCGAAGCTCGCGATCAGTGGTGCAACGAACCGATTGTAATATGTCTCTTCGACATTCTTGGGAATGACGACGTACTTCTTGGTAAAGAATGGCAGCAACTTTTTGCCGTCGACATACTTTTCAAATCCGTAAAGTTTTCCGTTCAATACCATCCATGCGGGGTCCTTGCATATCAGGTATGCGCTGGAGTTGAGCAAATCGAGTTTCTTGCCCTCATAGTATACTGTGGGATAGTAGTTCGTGTGCTCTTCGGTTCTGACAAAGTGAAACTGAATCGTCGCCCTTTTGTCGAGAACCTCAAGGCGGCGCCAGGTGGGCTCACCGTCGTTGCCCATTTCGAACAGTTTCTTTCCGCGCAGACGCTCCAGGAGCCGGCTGCGCCGGCGCTCCATGTAGTTTTCGATCTCCTCGCGAAGGGCAGGGTTACCCTTTTCTTTGTCGTAAACCTTGGGAAAAAATTCCTCAGGCTTTACAAACTTGTTGTGGAACCGTTTGACAACGGCTTCCTGTTGCATAGAATCCACAATCTCGATCAGTTCGAAGTCGCGGTCGTCCAGCCCGCGGGAGAATTCACGGGCGTTTTTCGTTGAAATATTCTGGTGCTGGAAGGTGAGCTTGCCCTTTTCGTCCAGATGAACCACGTAGGACTCGAAGATAAATCCCAGGTATTCGTGCAGATACAGCGAATAGACGATTTGGAACGGCTGGGAAGCAGACACCTTCATATAAACCGTGGCTTCGGAGGATCAAACGAACCTGCAAAATACATCGAAATGCCGAGCCTTTACGCATTTTTTCGAAATAATTCGTCTGCGTTCGTTAAAGGTGCTGCACGGAGGAAAAGCGGGCGGCCAGGGTAGCCGGCCGGTAGGAAATGAAGAAGGTAATGATGCACATGGTGATAACCACGTACAAAATGTCCTGAAAGACCAATTTTACCGGATAGCCCTCCATTACGGCGGATTCCATACCCATAGACACCAATCCGTACTCGCGTTGTATTACGCATAACGCACCGCCTATTGCAAGCCCGAGGACCGTTCCCATTATGGCAATTAGTCCGCCTTCGAGAAGGAATACATTCCGTATGGTCTTGAGCTGGGCACCCATGGCGGCCAGGATCGAAACGTCGCGCTTCTTGTCCAGCGCCAGCATCATCAGGGTGAAAAAGATGTTGATCGAACCAATACAAAGCAGGAGCGCCAAAGCAAGAAACGCAAACAACTTTTCCATGCGCAAAAGCTTGTAGAGATCCTTATGCTGCTGTTCGCGATTCAGCACACGGAAGTTGTCACCCAAGATTTGTTGCAGGGCAGCCTGTACCCTGTCAGTTTGTTCTTCGTTAACGACCTTGATCTCTAACGATGTTCGACGGTTGCCATAGTCAAGTAAGTCGACTGCAAAATCCAAAGGAACGATGACGTAGTTGTCGTCAAGATTCTGGATGATGGAGAAGACAGCGCCGGGATAAATTCGTCTTTGCGTGTAAGGGCCGGATGGACCAAACGATGAACTCTCCGTGTTTCGGATGTAGTACACATGCATCGCGTGCAGCGTCTCGCCGATGTCAATGGAGAGCGTATTGCGAATGCCCATACCAACAATAGCCAGTGGAACGCCATCGCGATAAAAGGCTACATCGCCAGCGACGATGTTGTTATCGATACGATGCTGGTCGATGAAATTTTCGCTGACACCTTTCAACATTACCAGCTGGTTTGCATCGCGGTATCGAACGTAAGCGTAGTCCTCGACTACCTCGGTGACATACTCAACTCCTTCAACCGCTTTGATCCTGTCGCGCAGCTCGTCCGTTACTTCGAATGATTTCCCTACAAAGGCTTCAATCTTTAGTGGTGGATCGAAAGAGTTGTTGAGCGAACGAAGCAGTTCTTCAAGTCCGTTGAACACAGAAAGCACAACGATGAGTGCGGCCGTGATGACGGCCACAACCAGGATAGAAATTATTGAGATGATGTTGATGAAGTTCTTCTTCCTCCTGGAAAAGAGATAACGTCCGGCGATGAAGAGCGGCAGATTCAAGGCAGGTCACGTTGATTCTTTCGGATCGTCGGAAGCCGGGGGGATGTTGAGGCTCCGGATCAGCGCATCCAGCCGCATTGCCTCTTCTTCGACTTTGTCGACATAGAAAATCAACTCAGGGATAATTCGCACCTGCTTTCCTATCCGGTTGCCGAGATCCCGCCGGATTTCCTTCTTGTGCGATTCAATGCGCTGGAGGATGGCAGCCTTGTCTTGCTGCAGCATCATGCTCACATAAATACGCGCAACGCTCAGGTCAGGACTGACCTGTACGTCGGCAATCGTCACAAAAGCGTTGCCGAGATAACCGCGCTTATCCTGCTGGAAGATCTCGCTGATCTCCTTCTGGATGAGCCGGGCGAATTTTTGCTGGCGTGTTGTCGCTGGCATGACACAAATATATCATATAAACCCCGACACAAAAATTTGGGCAATTCTTTACTTACTTTGCAAAAGGTCCTCTAATTTATGCCGCAAACTCACTTCCGTTGCTTCGCTACTTTCGTATCAATGATCCTTACCGGCTCCTCGGTCTGCTCGTGATCGCGGGAATTCTGTTTATTCCGGCCATCGTTGATTATCCATCCATTAGCGTTCCGGAGTTAATAAGTATACTCATCGGAGAAAAGATCACGGATGGCGCAGCGCCGTTTACAGGCATAGCGGAGACCTCAGGTCCTGTTGCTGCGTGGTTCTACGGCCTCATGGACTTGATCTTTGGACGCAGCCTCCTGGCGCGCCACATAGTGGCGTTTCTCATCATCCTGAGCCAGGCCATTTACCTTGGTTCAATGTTCATCAACCGAAAGGTGTTTTCGGAGAACACGTACGTGCCGTCGCTGCTGTACATCATTTTCATGGCTTTTTCCTACGACACACTGGCGCTGACAGGCGAGTTGTTGGGTCTGGGGTTCCTTCTTCTGGCGTTGAGCAACCTTTTGTCTGAACTTGAGTTCCGCGCCAAGCGCGACGACCGTGTTCTTGCGATGGGTGCGTTTATAGGTCTCGCCTCCCTCTGCAGTTTTGAGTACTGGCTCTTTTATCTCGTGGCAGGTATGATCGTGATCTTATATTCGCGCCGCGATCTGAGAGTTTTCGTTCTGCTTACTACCGGTTTTGCCCTTCCTCACCTGGTGCTGGTAGTCCTCTACTACGTGAGTGATGGACTGACGCCGCTCATACAGTATTTCTATGCGGCGAACCTTTCGTTTGGCACAACCTCACTTATGGCTCCGCGCGGATTGGTTTACCTGAGTCTGATTCCCGCGTTGTTCCTTGCCGCGGCACTCGTTGTGATCAACAGCGATGCACGTTTCTCGAAATACCAGTCGCAGATCTTTCAGGGCATGCTGTTGTGGACGGCGTTCTCAGTTATCTATATTATGCACACCAGTGACAGACGACCCCAAAGTCTGATCGCGCTTGTTCCACCGCTCAGTTATTTTGTTAGCCATCTCTTTCTTCTTATCCGACGTCGGCGCATTGCAGAGTGGAGTTTGTGGGCACTACTGATCGGCGTTTTTCTCGTCAGCACATTCAGCCGGTACGGACGGATTGAGGGAATTGATTACAGCAGACTGCAGGTAAGGGATGATCGCGAAGTAAAAGGCAAGAAGGTGTTGGTACTGACGAACGACGTATCCTGGTATGCAGGAAATACACTGGCCACGCCTTTTCTCGATTGGAAACTGGCAGAACCTGTTTTCACGGGGTTAGACTACTACGAGAATGTGATCGCAATCGATCAGGGGTTCAACGACCGGCCCGATGTTATTATTGACCCCGACCGCAGGATGGACGCTGTCTTCGATCGTATTCCACGCCTAAGGGAGATGTATCGCGAAGAGGGATCCGGACGATACGTTGCGGTGCGGTAGCTATGCGCAGCGCATCTTGTCGACTCTCCTCTGATGCCTGCCCCCTTCAAACTCGGTAGTAAGAAAACGTTCAGACATGGTTGTCGCATCTTCTGTCGTTACGAAGCGTGCAGGGATGCAGAGAATATTCGCATCGTTGTGGAGGCGCGCAAGTGAAGCCAGTTCATCGTTCCAGCAGATCGCGGCGCGAATGTTGGCATGCTTGTTAGCCGTAATAGCAACACCATTTCCGCTGCCGCAAAGGAGTATGCCTTTGCAGGTATCATCCTCTGATACACGCTTTGCTACTGGATGGGCGATGTCAGGGTAATCAGCAGGCGAATCGGAAAGGACGCCAAAGTCTTCGACCACGTATCCTTTCGTGATCAGCCATTCTCTGAGGGACTGCTTCATATGGAAGCCGGCATGGTCGCTTCCGAGTATGATCTTAGGTTTCATCCGTTCTTTGTAATGCTGCGTCACGGGCCTCTGCTTCTGCCTCCTCTTTTGCTTTCGCACGCTCGACGAAACGCGCGATAAATATGCTTAATTCATAGAGGAGGTATAAGGGGACCGCGACAAGAGTCTGACTGATAGGATCCGGAGGTGTTATGACCGCAGCAATTACTAAGATCGCTACAAGGGCATGCCTGCGAACGCTTTTCAGCATGCCAGTGGTCACAATTCCTACCCGAGTAAGGAAGTATACAACCACCGGCAATTGGAACAGCATTCCGCTGCCAAATACCAGGGTGGTTACCGTTCCAACATAGGAAATAATATCGAACTCGTTTTGGATCATGTCGCTAATCTGATACGACGCAAGGAAGTATACGGATACCGGGCACATGACGTAATATCCAAACGATATGCCGAGGAAGAACATGAAGGATATCGCCGCAACGGCGCCACGTGAATACTTTCTTTCGTTGGCGTGCAGGCCCGGCTTAATGAATCGCCATATTTCCCACGCAACATAAGGAAACGACATGATGAGGCCGATGATGAATGAAGACGTGAGCGCCATGGTGAATTGCCCCGTCATCAAGCGGCTTTGGATTTTCATCGGAATTTCTTTCACGCACATGACTTCCTCATAGCCGATGAGGTGTCCCAGATTGCACATGGCACGGAACGTGAGAAAATCAGTCTTGGCAGGAGCGAAAACAACGTTGTCGAAAATTTCCCGGCTGAAGATGAACGCGAGAATCATGAAAACAACGATCGCGATCAAAGATCGGATCACATGCCATCGCAATTCCTCGAGGTGATCGAGGAAAGACATCTCCTTTTCATCATCCTCTTTCATTGTCGCTGACAGTTATGACATCAGGCATACAACGGGAAACGACGCGTCAAACGGACGACTTTCTGTTTTACGCTCTTCAGGTGCTTTTCGTCAGATGGTTTTTGCAATGCTTCATCGATGAGGTCGACGATCTTAACAACGTCTTTTTCTTTCATACCACGCGTCGTCACGGCAGGCGTTCCGATGCGGATGCCTGACGTTACCATGGGCGACTGCGTGTCGAAGGGAACCATATTCTTGTTGACGGTGATCTCGGCACGGACTAAAGCTTCTTCAGCTTGCTTTCCAGTGAGGTTCTTCGACCGCAGATCGATAAGCATGAGGTGATTATCAGTACCGCCGGAGATGACCTCGTAACCGCGTTCAATAAACGCCTTGGCCATTGCCTTTGCATTGCGAACTACCTGCACAACGTAGTCCATATATTCATCCGACAGCGCTTCGTGGAAGGCGACTGCCTTGCCTGCAATAACATGCTCAAGAGGGCCACCCTGCGTTCCCGGAAATACACCTGAGTCGAGTATCGATGTAATCTTTCGAAGTTCACCCTTGGGTGTTTTCAATCCCCATGGATTGTCGAAGTTCTTTCCAACCATGATCATCCCACCACGAGGACCACGCAGCGTCTTGTGTGTGGTAGTGGTGACGATGTGACAATGTTCCATCGGATCGTTAAGCAAACCGCGTGCAATCAGTCCCGCGGGGTGAGCGATGTCTGCCATCAGCAATGCACCGGCACGGTCGGCTGCTTCGCGAAGTTTCTTATAATCCCAGTCGCGGCTGTATGCCGATGCACCGCATATGATGAGTTTCGGTTTTTCGCGTTCGGCGATTTCGATTACGCGGTCGAAGTCGATCATACCCGTCTCTTTCTCGACGCCGTAAAACACGGGCTGGTATAGTTTCCCTGAATAGTTAACAGGAGAGCCGTGTGTGAGGTGACCACCATGGGATAGATCAAATCCCAGAATTTTGTCGCCGGGTTTCAGACATGCCAGCATGACGGCGGCGTTTGCCTGCGCGCCGGAGTGTGGCTGTACATTGGCCCACGTTGCGCCGAACAATTCACACGCCCTGTCGATAGCAAGCTGTTCGATTTCATCTACCACCTGGCATCCGCCGTAGTAACGCTTTCCGGGAAGACCTTCTGCATATTTGTTCGTGAGCACTGAGCCCATGGCCTTCATCACCTGGAGCGAGGTGAAGTTCTCGGAAGCAATCAATTCGATACCGTCTTGCTGACGTTTCTTTTCCTTTTCGATCAGATCAAAAACAACTTTGTCGCGTTTCATTGAGGAGTATAATTAGCGGATGCAGGATTTTTCGGGCGTGGTTTAAACCGGCGGCAAAAATAAGAGATGGCCAAGACAATAGCTAAGGGTTTATCATGGGAATTACCCCCCTCAAAAATCGTTAAGAACGTGCCGTCTTCAGTGCCCGGAGATAGAGTTGAATGGTATTTTCGAGACCCAGGTAGAGGGCATCGCACACGAGTGCATGGCCGATAGATACTTCATCCAGTCTTGGAAGGCTGGCAGCCAGAAATCCAAGGTTGTCGAGATTGAGGTCATGTCCGGCATTGATGCCCAGACCCACTTCCTGTGCGATACGCGCGCTCTCAATGTATGGCTTCACGGCCACCTCTTTGTTGACAGTAAACTCCCGCGCATACGGTTCAGTGTAAAGTTCAATGCGATCCGCTCCCGCCCGCGCGGCGCCTTCCACCATGCGGGGAACGGGATCGACAAACACAGAGACGCGAACGCCCAGCGCGTGGATTTCGGCGATAACGTCGGCCAGGAACGATGCATGCTGCAAGGTATCCCAGCCACTGTTGGAGGTTATGGCATTCGGTGGATCCGGAACCAGTGTAGCCTGGGCCGGCACGGTTTCGCGGATAATGCGCAGGTAGCGCTCATCCGGATAGCCTTCAATGTTGAACTCGGTCTTTACAATGTCTTTTAGTGCTATGGCATCGGCATAGCGGATATGGCGTTCGTCGGGCCTCGGATGTATTGTGATACCCTCGGCGCCAAATTTTTCGCAGTCGACAGCCACCTTCAGCACATCGGGATTATTCCCGCCGCGCGAGTTCCGGAGTGTGGCAAATTTGTTAATATTGACGCTAAGTCGTGTCAAGGGGAGAGGTTTTATCTCGGTTTCAAAGGTACAACAGAAAAATTGATATGAGCTTAAAGGAAAGGATTGATGCCGACATCAAAAAGGCTATGCTGGCGAAGAACAGAGAAGAACTGGACGCCCTGCGCAGCATCAAGTCCATGATCCTGCTGGCCGAAACGGAGAAAGGAAGTACCGGTGACCTCACCGCTGACGCGGAAGCAAAGTTATTGATGAAGGCAGCGAAGCAGCGCCGGGAATCGGCTGATATCTTCCTGGCTCAATCCCGTAAAGATCTTGCCGACCGCGAACTGTTCCAGCTTGAGATCATAAACCGATACCTGCCTCAACAGCTTTCGGAAGATGAGCTGCGGAAGGAACTTCAGCGGATTATTGCCGAAGTGGGTGCCTCAGGTCCAAAGGACATGGGCAAAGTCATGGGTACAGCAACGAAGCAATTGGCAGGCAAGGCCGAAGGCAAGATGATTTCTGCGATCGTGAAGGAATTGCTTTCCGCTTGAGTTGGCCGGACATCATACTGGGAATTATCATCCTTTCCGGAGCCATCAACGGCTACAAGGAGGGTTTCCTGATGACCGTTATTTCGTTGGCCGCAATTGTACTGGGTATACTGGGAGGCTTCGCGTTGCTCGGAAAAGCCATGCTGATGCTGGATTCGAATTTCCAGATCGATCAGAGCATTCTCCCCTATATAGCCTTCGCCGTTGTATTTGTGCTGATCGTGATTCTGGTGTCATGGATCGGTAACCTGCTTCGAGGTATTGTACAACACACGTTCCTAGGTGTCGTTGACCAGGCCTTTGGTGCTATTATCGGGATGGTGAAAACGGCTTTCATGCTCAGCGTGACCCTTTGGATTTTTGATGCCCTGAAAATAGATGTTGCCGATTGGTTTGCCTCATCGTATTTGTATGGTATTATTGAAGGCTTTGCGCCTCTGGTGGCGGGCTGGATTGGGAAATTGATTCCTGCTTTCCGGGGCATCTTTTAGGCGGTGACAACGCATTTTTTGGATGGAATTTGGTATTTTTTGTTTTTTTATCGGGATAACTCCGGAGTAAGATGGGCCTGGTAGTCAAGGAATCGGATCGTTTCAAGTTTGTCGATGAAGGCAGAGGTCCCGTGCTATTGCTGCTGCACGGATTATTTGGAGCATTAAGCAACTGGGAAGGAGTAGTTGAGCGGTTCTCCTCCAACTTCAGGGTTGTCATCCCCATGCTTCCCATCTATGAAATGCCCATCAAAGAGGCTGGTCTGGACGGCCTGACGAAATTCCTGGAAGACTTTGTCAAGTTCATGGACCTGCATGACATCGTCCTCATGGGAAATAGTCTTGGAGGTCATATCGCCCTGATGTATACGCTGCGAAACGGCGACAAGGTTAAGCGACTCATACTGACGGGAAGCTCAGGTTTGTTCGAGGATTCTATGGGGGGATCCTATCCCAAGCGGGGAAATTATGAGTATGTAAAAGAGCGCGTCGCTTACACTTTTTACAGTCCGGACGTGGCCACAAAGGAACTGGTGGACGAGGTCTTCGAGACGACCAGGAATATCCCTAAGTGCATGCGTATTGTGGCTATCGCCAAATCCGCACAGCGAAATAACCTCGCCAATGAAATCAAGGCCATCAAAGTGCCGACACTATTGGTCTGGGGTCTGAATGATACCATTACGCCGGCAATGGTAGCTCATGAATTTGGGCGCCTTATTCCCAATTCGGAGCTGAAATTCATTGACCAATGCTGCCATGCGCCCATGATGGAGCATCCTGAACGGTTTAACGAAATTGTGGAAGGATTTTTGTTAGATTTAAACAGCAGCTCACCTACGCCAACATGATCGCTGAGGACTTGATAAATCATATGATTCCTCCCCTTAAGGGGACGGATGACGCGCACAAGGCGATCGTCTGGATGGAGGAATTTCGCGTCAACCACCTTCCCGTAGTTGAAGACAACAAGCTGCTGGGATTCATCTCTGAAGAAATTATTCTCGAAGCAAACGACATCGAGAACCAGGTCAAATCATTCAAACTGATCGGGCAGCGTTGTCATGTTAGTTTGGATGCCCACTTTTATGATATCCTGAAAGTCGCAGCAGAGAATAAACTCCAACTCGTTGCCGTACTCAATGAAGACCAGACGTACTGCGGTGTGATCACCGTTCAGGATACCCTGACATCATTTGCCCAGACCGCAGCGGTCCAGCTTCCCGGAGGAATTCTTGTGATTTCCCTTCCTCTTGTTGATTACTCACTGGCTGAGATCAGTCGGCTCATCGAAGAGAACCACGCGAAGGTGCTCAGCAGCATAGTGAAGGAAGACCCGCTCGATCCGGGTAAGATCAGGCTTACGCTGAAGATCAACGAACTCGATTTGTCGAGGATCGTTGCTACGCTTGAGCGCTTCGGATACAAGGTCATTGGCCGCTACCAGGAAACCAAACCCATCACAAGCGAAAAAGAGCGCATAGACATGCTCCTGCGCTACCTCGATATTTAGTATCTTGCCCCGGTTTTCCTCCACTTCCGATCAAACTTCCAGCGCATGAGGATTGGTGTACACGGTAAGGACTTTACACGCCAATCAGCACCTTTTATCGAACGCATACTGGAGAGGCTGGCTAAAGAAAAAGTCGAGGTGCTCGTATCATCCCGCTTCCAGAAAAGCCTCCGTCTTGCCCAGTTCCGAAAATTCAAGTATAAAACCTACGAGCCAGGCGAAAGCCTTCGAAAGGTTGACCTGTTCTTCAGTCTTGGTGGCGATGGTACCCTCCTCGAATGTGTGACACATGTTGGTAAAACCGGAATACCCATCTTTGGCATCAACACAGGTCGGCTTGGATTTCTTGCGACCATAGGTCGTGAAGAGATCGACGAGGCAATGGACATGATCTTCCGAAAGGAATATGATATCGATGAGCGTGTGCTTATCAGCCTGCACTCTGATCGTGATTTGTTTGGTGGTTTCGGATACGCACTGAATGACTTCACACTGGTGAAGAAGGACAGTTCATCGATGATAACAGTGCATACTTTTATCGATGGTGAATTTCTGAATTCCTACTGGGCGGATGGTATCATCGTTGCGACACCCACTGGCTCTACCGGGTACTCGCTGAGTTGCGGGGGCCCGCTCGTTTTCCCTGGATCCGAGTGCTTTGTCATAACTCCTGTAAGCCCCCACAATCTTACGGTCCGGCCCATCGTCGTCCCCGACGCCTCCGAGATCACCTTCCGGGTGGAGGGCAGGAGCAAAAAGTTTATCGTGTCCCTGGATTCCCGAATGGAGACTGTCGACGAAACCGTGAAACTGATGGTCAAAAAGGCCAATATCCGGGTCAATTTGGTGCAGTTACGGGGACAACATTACTTCAAAACGCTCCGGCAAAAGTTGAACTGGGGACTGGATGCGAGGAATTAAAAAAATTGCTAAATTTGTAATTTACAGTTCATTGCGTATTCATTTTTTTTCGCCATGAGAACACTTTTCCAGGTGGCTGTCGTGCTCTTCCTCTCCAGCCTCGTTTTTGAAGCCACCGCCCAGATGGATCGGCGCGACATCAAGCGCAATAACATTCGTATGATGACTTTCCGCGGTAAGAAACGCGGGTTCCCCCAAGCCAATCGCTACAATCAGATCGACATCACGCTGAACGCGCTGAATTATTACGGCGACCTTTCGCCTAAGCCAAGCAAGGTCAGCACAGACTTCGGTTTCACCAAGCCTGCTGTTGGTGTCTCCCTCACACAGCGTTTAGGCCCACGGTTCTCTTTGAGAAGTTCGTTCATGTACGGCTCGCTTCAGGGGTCTGATGCGGAGTCAGCAAATCGCAACGACACGGAGAACGGTGTGTTCCGTTACCAACGTAACCTCTCATTCCGAAACCGCATTAAGGAACTGTCAATTGTCGGTGTCTTTGATCTTTACGAGAATCAACACACATACATAAGCCGTGTTCGTTGGACACCCTTTGCTTACATTGGGGTGTCAGTATTTCATCACAACCCGCAGGCCAAGGTGCCTGAAAGAGGTCTGAACGGTGTACCCTTTGAAAATGCCGGCGAATGGGTGGACCTGATCGACCTTGGTACTGAGGGGCAACATGCTACCCTCCAGGAAGGTGATGTTAACTTTGGCATCAAACCCTACAATAATTTTCAGGTTGCTATACCTTTTGGCGTTGGCGTTCGTTTTCGACTAAACGAAGTCATGGACCTTTCGGCGGAGTTCGGGATACGGTATACGTTTACTGACTACCTTGATGACGTGAGTCAAAACTATGTCGACCTGGGTGTGTTTGGCGACAATGAACTGGCCCGTTCATTATCGTATCGAGGATACGAGCTGGGCACTTCCAACACGCATAGCTATGTAGGCCGCGATGGACGTACATACACTGTGATTCCAGGGTATGGCCAGGAGTCTCGCGACAACGTGCGGGGTAACAAGAGCGACACCGACATTTTCACCGTCACCACCGTAAGGCTCAGCTATGTCATCGGCAAGACATTTAATCGCGCTAAATTCCGGTAATGCGGATCATCCTTGTTCTGGGGCTTTCGGTTTGCCTTGCACATGTGTCTTTGGCTCAGCGCTCTGAGATTGGCTTTGGGCTTGGAACGTTCAACTATACTGGCGACCTTGTTCGCACGTATGACTTTTCATTTTCCAAACCAGCGGGCACAGTATTCTATCGCTCCAACCTTTCAAAGGTTGTAAGTTTTCGTGCGGGCGTCACGGCAGGATTTCTTGGAGCAAGTGATCGCAAACCTATCGACGCTTTCGCCGAGCAACGGGACGCATCATTCGATATTTTTCTTTTCGAAGCATCAACGGTCCTGGAGTATCACTTCCTCAACTGGCGCGATGAAAAGTTTCTCCATCGCTTTTCACCCTATATGTTCGGAGGACTCGCGCTGTTTGGTATTTCCGGCAATGACGACAAGCCCGCGGAATACAGCAACGTCCAGCCGTCTGTTCCTCTCGGAGTAGGAGTGAAATACATTCTCAACCCAAAGTGGTACATGGCGCTGGAATTCGGAGTGCGCAAAACGTTCTTCGACTATCTTGATAATGTATCAGACGAAGACACGCGCGTGAAGAATTACCAGTACGCGAACCCGTATGACAAGGACAACTACTTTTTTCTGGGGATTACCCTGACAAGGACCTTCTATGATATCCCCTGCCCTTCCAGCCCATATTAACAGTGTGAGAGTGAGAGTGGGGTTTCGCAATCACTTTCATACTCACACTGAATAATGCCGATCATTCCGGGAAATACGCTAATTTTGCACCCTCTATGGCGTCTTATAAGGAACTTATTGACCAAAACAGGCTGCCTCGTCACATCGCCGTGATCATGGACGGGAACGGCAGATGGGCGAAGCGGAAGGGCGCCATGCGAATCTTTGGGCATAAAAATGCCGTCCAGGCCGTGAGAGAAGTGACTGAGGCCTGTGGTGAGCTTGGAGTGAAATACCTGACGCTGTACGCGTTTTCCACGGAAAACTGGGGTCGACCTAAGGAGGAAGTCGAGGGCCTGATGGAGCTGCTGGTAAGTACCCTGAAACAGGAAATCGACCGCCTTATGGAAAACCAGGTTCGCCTGATCACGGTAGGAGAGCTTTCCGACCTCCCTCCCGAGTGCCAGGAAAACCTCAAATGGGCCATCGAACAAACCCGTAGCAATACGGGCCTGACGCTGAACATCGCACTCAGCTACAGCGGCCGCTGGGAAATCATCCAGGCCGTAAAATCGCTCGTCAGAGACGTTCAAAGCGGCAAGATTGACGAAAAAGACATTTCAGACCGCCTGTTTGAAAACTATTTGCAGGCCCCAGGCATCCCAGATCCGGAGCTCCTCATCCGTACAAGTGGCGAAATGCGAGTCAGCAACTTCCTGCTGTGGCAGATCGCCTATACGGAACTGTACATCACTCCCACATTGTGGCCCGATTTCAGGAAAGAGCACCTGTACGAGGCGGTATGGTCGTATCAGCAGCGCGAGAGGAGATTCGGCAAGACAAGTGAACAATTGAACCCGGTAAGCTAGATGAAGCGATTGCTACTGTTATTGCTCCTCGCCTTGGCGGTGGTGGATTCGCAGGCCCAGTTCCGCAGGAGAGATCGCGCACCTGCATCACCGAGCGATAACCGGCTGAACTACGCTAATCCCAGCGAATACGTCATTGGAGGGATTTCAGTCGAAGGATTGAACATCTTAGATGAGAATGCTATCATCTCCCTGACCGGATTGAGAGTAGGTGATAAAATCAAAATCCCCGGTGACGCCATCTCCGGCGCGATCAGGAAACTCTGGAAGCACGGCCTGGTTGGTGACGTCACTATTTCGGTCGACCGGATCGAAGGCGAGAACGTGTTCCTCAAGATCCTGCTTGCGGAGCGCCCTCGTCTCACGAGCTACTACTTTGTGGGAATTTCCAAAGGCAAGGAAAGCGCGCTCAAGGAAGACATCGATCTCATACGGGGACGGATCGTCACTGACGCGATGATCCGCAATACACAAACTGCCGTTCGAAAGCACTTCGTCAAGAAGGGCTATCTCAACGCAGAAGTGAAAGTTATTCAGGAGGCAGATACCCTCACCCGTGAAGGCGTTCGGCTTCGGATCGTGGTGAACCCGAAATCGAAGGTCAAGATCAACAGCATCGACATCTACGGCAACGAAAACATCCCCGATAGCAAGATCAAGAAGAAGATGAAGGGCACACACGAACGTGCCGGCATCTACCTTCACAGAGCGATCATTTCGGAGTTGCTGGCGCGAAAGCCTGCCGATTACTTGGCAGAGAAAAAGAAGGCGTCGTGGATGGAAGCAAGAGAGTTTCTTAACAAGAACGTCCGACTCAACATCTTCAACACCTCGAAGTACATTCAATCCGATTACGAAGAGGATAAGAAGAAAGTCATCGCCTTCTATAACTCAAGGGGCTATCGCGACGCAGAAATCGTGATGGACACGGTGTACAACCACGACGACCGTACGATCAACCTTGAGATGCAGATTTATGAAGGTCCCAAATACTACTTCCGCAATATTTACTGGACCGGAAACTATATCCATACTGACCGCACACTGAACGCGATTCTGGGTATCAAGAAGGGCGACGTGTATGATCGCGAGCTGCTTCAGAGAAAGATCACATTTAACCCAAAAGGAGCTGACATCAGTGGTCTGTACATGGACGACGGATACCTCTTCTTCCGCATTCAACCTTACGAAGTTGCTATCGCCGGCGATTCTATCGACGTCGAAATGCGCATTACAGAAGGCGAACAGGCAACCATTAATCAGGTTACGATTACTGGCAATGAGCGCACGAGCGATCACGTGATCCGCCGCGAACTTCGTACTGTGCCGGGCAGGAAATTCAGCCGTTCGGACATTATCCGCACGCAGCAATCGCTCGCTCAGCTTGGCTATTTCAACCCTGAGAAGATTTCACAGAATCTCGTGCCGAATCCCGCTAACGGAACAGTTGACATCGAATGGTCTGTCGAAGAACAATCCAACGACCAGATTGAACTTTCTGGTGGTTGGGGTGGATACTATGGCTTTGTAGGTACGCTTGGATTAACGTTCAACAACTTCTCCATACGCAACATACCAGATCGATCCAAGTGGAGGCCGCTGCCTGTCGGCGATGGTCAGCGTCTGTCACTGCGCATGCAGGCAAACGGCAAAGCGTATCAGAACTACGGTTTCTCCTTCACCGAACCCTGGCTGGGTGGACGGAAGCCGCAGTCTTTCTCGGTAAGTTTCAACCACTCCGTGCAACGGGCATTTTACTACGGCTTCCGTGCGGAGGTCAACGACGCGCAGCGCTTGAGTGTACTGAACTTCTCTGTTGGTTTGGGTCGTTTGCTCGAATGGCCCGACAACTACTTCACGTTATCGAACTCGATATCCTATACAAAGTATTCGCTGAGAGATTACCCTGTTGGTATTGGGTTCTCCAACGGAGACGCTAACAGCATCACGTTCAACACGACGCTCTCGCGGAGAAGCACGGGTGACCCGCGCTATCCGACAGAAGGGTCTGAAATCTCACTTAGTGTTTCGTTCACCCCGCCATTCTCATTGTGGCGTAACATTAATTACAATAGCTACGATCCCGAAGATCCGGAGGCGGTGGAAACGTTCAACCAACAAAAGTTCAAGTGGATAGAGTACCACAAGTGGATGTTCGATGCGAAGTACTACATGCCGCTCGATAACAAGAAGAAACTCGTTTTGGAAGCCAAGGCGCACTTTGGGTTTATCGGATCCTACTCGAAGAAGTACGGCATCGGTCCATTCGAGCGGTTCTTCATGGGGGGTGCCGGACTTGCCGGTGGAATTGGCTCATTCGTCCTCGGTCAGGAAATTATTGGTTTGAGGGGCTACGAGGACAACCTGGTTACGCCGCCGCTATACGCCCGCTACGGGCAGGAATCGCCAAAGACCACCCAGGGCGGTATTGTTTATGATAAATTGGGCCTGGAGTTGCGGTATCCCGTAACTACGGGCAATGCCGCTACGATTTACGGGTTCATTTTCACGGAAGCCGGAGGCAACTGGGGTAATTATGAGGACTTTAATCCGTTTAAGCTATATAAATCGGCAGGGGCCGGAGTACGGCTGTTTATGCCGGCTTTCGGGCTGATCGGACTGAATTGGGCGTATGGATTTGACAGGCTGCCGTTTTCGAACGAAATCAGTGGTTCGCAATTCCACTTTACTATCGGCCAACAACTCAGATAGCTATGCGGATTTGTTTTATTGCATTATTTTTCCTCTTTTTCGGCCTGACTTTTGTTAAAGCTCAGAGGTTCGGATACATCGACACGGATTTTATCCTGAACAAAATGCCCGAGTACCGGGAGGCGCAGAGCGAAATAAATATGCTTTCCCAGGGCTGGGAGAAGGAAATCCAGGAAATGTCGAAGGGCATTGAGACGATGTACGCGGAGCTGGAAGCGGAACGCGTGCTGCTGACCGAAGAAATGCGAAACGAGCGCATTGCAGCAATCCGGGCAAAAGAAGATGAGCTAAAACAGTATCAGAATAAAGTATTCGGATTCGAGGGATTGTTCTTCCTCAAGAAAAAGGAACTGGTCAAACCCGTCATGGATAAGGTCTGGGATGCCGTCGAAAAGGTAGCCAAGCAAAACAACCTGGCCATTGTGTTTGACAAGTCGAGCCAGCTGGTCATGATCTATACGGATCCGCGATACGACTATACGGACTTCGTCCTCGACGAACTCGGCCTGGGCGACCCGAATGACGTAATTAAGAACTAAACTTGAACTGCGATAATGAGAAAAGTAACTATTCTGTTGATAATCGGATTGGCAGCGTGTGCATTTTCTGTCCGGGTAAACGCTCAGACGAAAGTAGGATTTGCCGATGTCGACTATATCTTCAACCAAATGCCTGAACAAAAGCAAATTCAAACCGAACTACAGTCGGTTCAGAATGCGCTGAAAAAGCAAATGGATACGAAGGCTGCCGAATTCAGACAAAAGCTGGAAGACTACCAGGCTAATGTCAACAACATGCTGCCAGCTGTCAGAGCAAACACTGAAAGGGAACTTCAGCAATTGCAAACGAACCTTCAGCAACTGCAGGAAGACGCACAAATTACTATTCAACAAAAGCAGGCTGAACTCATGGAGCCTGTCTTTAAGAAGGTGAGCGATGCGATTCAGGCAGTCGCCAAAGAAAATGGTTTTAACCTGATACTGAGTGGTGGCGTGTCCGGACTCGATGTTGTACTCTACGGTGACGAGCAACTCGATGTTTCTGACCTGGTGCTGCGGAAGATGGGAATCACACCGAAGCCCAGAACCGATTCCACCAGCCAAAACTAAACAGGTGAGCAAAGACATTCCGGTACAATAGCCGGCCAAAACCCCGTAATGTCACGGGGTTTTTTCTTGTCTCATTATGATCGCACCCCGAAATCTGAAACGTGGCGACCGTGTGGCGTTGGTAGCACCCGCCGGTAAGATCACCCGGGATGTACTGACCCGGGCCGTTCGCGTCCTCGAAGAGTGGGACCTCAAAGTGACAGTCGGCGATAACGTCATGAGCAAAAGCCACAGCTATCTCTCGGGGTCTGACGAGGAACGATTGGTCGACTTGCAGGAGGCACTCGACAGTCGTAGAGTCAAGGCAATTTTCTGCGCGCGCGGAGGTTACGGCTCTACGCGCATCGTGGACCTGCTTGACCTTACCAAGTTCAAGAAATATCCCAAGTGGATCATCGGCTTTAGCGACATCACGGCGCTCCATATGCTGATGCTCAGAGCGGGAGTTGAAAGCATCCATGCAGCAATGCCATCGCAGTTCAGCGATCCTGCAGCACGACCATCCGTGCAAAGTCTGTATGACGTTCTCTTTCGAAGCCCCCACCCGATAAAGGCGGCACCAGCAAAGAGTAACATTGAAGGTGAAGCATCGGGCATGGTGATTGGTGGAAATCTTTCCATTCTTATGGACGCCATGGGCACATCCATCGAGCCCGAGACAAAGGACCGCATACTCGTCATCGAAGAAGTCGATGAATTCAAATACAAGCTGGACCGAATGATGACGCAGCTCAAGCGGACGGGGAAACTCGACAAGCTTGCAGGACTTGTAGTCGGATATATGACTGCCATTAAAGATTCCAACACACCCTTCGGCGAATCCGTCGAACAAATCATCCTACGTCACGTTCAAGACGCAAACTACCCGGTGGCCTTCGGTATGCCTATTGGCCACGAGCATCCGAATGCAGCGTGGAGACATGGGAGCAGGATGAAACTGGTAGTGACATCTGAGGGATCTGTACTTGTACCTCAGTAGGCAGCAGGGAATTGGCAACTGTCCGTTGCCTACTGCCCACTGAATAACCTAATGAACGCATAAATCCCCAACGCCAGCAGCACCACTCCCGGAATACGCTTCAAAATCCCCTGATGCCTGAACAACGGTGCGATTTTGCCGGCGAGGTAGACGAGAATGCTGAGCAACGTAAGCGCGCCGAGGACTACGCCAACAAGGTACCCGTGAAGTTCGCTGTTGGTATCAAGATCGATCCATCCCTGACTCTTGCAGTATGTTGTCATGGCGATCCAGTAAGGGATGGCCATGGGATTCAGGAGGCCGAGAAGGAGGCCGCGACGGAATCCACTGTTGTTGAAGCGGACGGAAAAGTTACTGGGCTTTGAAGCCGACCAGAGGTTGAATGCGCCCAGGGTCACCATGACGATTCCTGTGATCAATTGGAAGTTGGTAACGATCGCAGGTGACGAGAGAATGAGGGCTGCAAACTTCACGGCAATCCATCCGTAAGGATATTCGATGAGGGCAGCCGCAGCCCCAAAGCGCATCGCGATAGAAAATTTTCTTTCCAGGCCCAGTTGCAGAACAGTGAGGTTGATAGTTCCGGGAGGAACCGAACCAATAAAGCTGAATGCAAAGGCTATGGCGAAAGCTGTAGTCACGCGGTAACTGTAGCTCTGAACTTGCGGTACATCTGGAGTCCTTCCTTAAAGCTCATAAAAGGAACGCCGCGACGGTGGTTTTCTGTGCTGATGCGATACAAATCTTTCCAATGCCTGTACATGGCCTTCATCGCACCTGCCAGCGTGTTCGCTGGATCATAGATATGGGCAGGTTCGGCGCCGCAGCCATTGAGTTCGAGGATTTTGACCCGACCGCGAGCGAGGTCGCGCAAGGATGCGGTCCTGAGGTCAAACCTGCCGAAATAGAAGTCGGGAATCTGGCGGCTGATGCGATCGAAAGAGTCGCATAACTCGTCCGTTATGAGATGATTGCCGTCGAGGAATTTCGTGCCGAGGCAATGGTTTCCAATGGACACTAGTTCGACCGTTTCTCCCTCCTTCAGTATGTTGCTCAGGCGGTCTTTGTATTTTTCTTTCAACACCCGCCATTGGAGTCTTGCCCGCTCGTCTGCCATGATAAGTTCTTCGAATGTTGAATAGCCATCGCCGGTAATGGTCAGCATTTCTTTCATGACTATGGAAGTCACCGCGCCGGAAGGTTCATTCGGATAGCGTCGATAGAATACCCCAAATTCAAGCGGGAGGTCGATCAATTCCTGGATGATAAAATTCGTTCGGATGATAGAGAGGTAGTTGTCGATGTCTTCCTCTGAATAGATGCGCTTCACCATCCATCCTCGCTCACCAATGTCTGGTTTGAAGATGACGGGAAAAGTAAGTTGCAGTTCGCGCATTCGAGCAAGCACGTCTTCCCTCGTTGATGATGCTTGCATTAGCGTCGACTTCGCGACAACGGTTGATGGTATGCTTTGAAGAATTTCAAACTTGGACTCACCAAACATGCCGCCTGTGGGAATGCGCGGATTCGATGCGGAAAAGAACATCAACGAACGCGCCTTTAACGACAGCCACAACCAGTAGAGAAAGAAAGGAAACTGGATAATTCCGAATGGCCAATACTCCCAGCTTTTCAGGCGCACGATAGCGTTGCTCCGAAGCAGGCGTGTGAGGAATCCCACCTTCGCCCTGGAGCGTTGCTTAATGAGCGGCGCCCGCCATTTCCTTGAAACGGATGGTTGATGCTGCAATTCCGAAATCGGAGGGAAGCTGGACATAAGGTGCAATTTCTCTAACGCCAATTTTGATGAGCGCCATGTGGTGCACGGCATGTTCAATGTTGTACACCAACTCGCGCGAAAAGTTGGTCTGTACTGTAACGTATTGCTCCTTCGAGAGATCATACCCTACTTCAAGGGTTAGCGGAGTATTGTCGGTAAGGTCCGACACAAACCGCTTGATCATTTCGACCTTGGACGCTGCAAGCGCTTTGTCGGTTTCAATCTGCTGATCGCGTTCGCGTCTGTCGTAGTTCACAACCCCGCGCCCTACGCCGCGTTGGAGGCAAATGAAAAACTCGAGCGTGTGTCGGATGTGTTGCCCGATGGTCGACATGCCTAGCGTTTCAATGGGCTGAGAAAAGTGTTCGTGCTGGATCTGCCAACATACATCGGCGATTTGTTCCAGAATATGGGTACAAGCCTTTTTAAGATGCATAGGGGGTGATAGAAAAACCAAATATAGAGCAAATTTCAAAATAGCCGCGGAGCAGGGAGTCACCGCTTCGTCCGAATCAGGTTGTCCCAATTGCGGTCAGCAGCGGTGCGAAGCCTGGTCTCGTCTTTGTTCCAGGATTTCAGCGTGTTGTTCCCCCAGAAATTGTAGAACAAGTACAGCCTGCTATCGACAATTTTATAGGTTTCCGGGTCAATTTTGACTTTCTCGCCGGTGTCTCCCATCGCGTAGGCACACCAGCCACCGTATGCAGCTTCGTACTTCCGTGGGTTGGCTTGAAACTCGGCGAGGTTCTCAGTGGTGGAAAACAAGTAGGTCGCGCCGTTGTAGGTATAACGCAATTCCTTCTTCCCTTTGGTCGGGGCGTTGTGAAAGTAACTCACAGGATCATATCCCTCGAGCGCGATGCCGTCCTTGAGGTTTTGGTGTCGGGCTGCATCCGCCTGACACCACACTGATTGTGTGGTGACTATCAGTGCGATGAAGATGATTCCGAAATGTTGGCGTATAGTCATGGATTGGGCACAAGCTTTTTCAGTGCATCCCATACCAAATCCGGCTCGAAGCCTTTGCGTATGAGATAGTCAGCAATCTTGTCCCGCTTAACGAAAATATTCTCCTCTCCGTATTCCCCCTGCTTACGTGATATTAAGTACTCCAGAGTTTTTCCATACTCCTCTTCATCGATCATTTGCAAACCACTCTTGATGCACGCTTGTGTAAGTCCACGCATTTCAAGCTCACGGACGATTTTGAGGCGTCCCCATCGCTTCAAACGGAATTTCCCATGTGCAAACAGTCGCGCAAACCGTTCCTCGTTGAGAAAGCCCTCTTTGATTAATGATACAATAATCTCATCTGCCTCATCACCGGAGACACCGAGCTCTGAAAGCTTTCGTCGAACTTCGGAATGACAACGCTCCTGATATGCGCAATAGCGCATGATCTTTTCCTGAACTTCCGAACGCACCTACTTAGTGTATCCTTTATTCCTGAGAATGCTCGCTACGAACTTGCGTTCATTCTCCGTATTGAAGATACGAAAAGGTAAATGGATGATTTGCGCCTTGTTGACGAAAAGAACGAACGCGTCCTTGTCGATATAGGCAGACTTGATCTGATCCCATTTCAGGGGCATGCCTTCACGGGGACTGACCTTCATGAGAATCTGCTGACTGCTGATCTCGTAGGAATATTTTTGAAACAGTACCTTTCCTTGTTCCAGCTGCGTGACCCCATAGAACTGTATCCACCAGAAGAGCATGTAAAGAAGAAACGCGATGATAGCGCCGATAAACCACCATACACTAGGAATCCAGATAGCCGGGATACACAAGGCCAATGCACACAGCGCGGCGATCCAGCCCTGCTTCTTCATGATATTGCGGAATGCAATCCGGGTGTAGGTCTTAGTATCGAGTTTGTAATTCTTTGTCCGTACGATCATAATGTTGTTTCAGTTTTTGTCGACCCGAATCTTCAGGCTCAGGTCGAGACTCCTGACGCTGTGCGTAAGCGCACCTACGGAGATGTAGTCTACTCCCGTTTGTGCCACTGAGCGAATAGTTTCCATCGTAATGCCACCGCTGGCTTCGGTGGTGCATCGTCCCGCAATAGCCTTTACAGCTTTTGCCATCTCATCGGGCGACATGTTGTCGAGCATGATTACATCAACTTGTCCCGTCTCGGCAGCCTCCACGGCCTGCTCGACGTTTACCACCTCAATCTCAACCTTTAGTTTCTTTCCGGTGGCGCGAATATAATCTTTTGCGCGAAGGATCGCCTCGCGAATCCCACCTGCGAGCGCGACATGATTGTCCTTGAGCATAATCATGTCATACAACCCCAGGCGGTGGTTCTGGCCGCCGCCGATCGATACGGCCCATTTTTCGGGCAGTCGGAAGTTTGGCGTTGTCTTCCGCGTGTCAATGATTTTAGCGTGGGTTCCGGCGGTTGCCTCCACCATGCGCCGGGTGGCGGTTGCAATTCCGCTCATGCGCTGCATGCAGTTCAGCACCAGGCGCTCTGTCGTGAGTATTGAGCGCGCCCGCCCATACACGATAAACGCGATGTCGCCGCGCCGGACAGTCGCGCCGTCAGTAAGCGATACCTTTAAGGAAAGTTCGGGATCGAAATGCTTGAAGATCCGTTGGGCCAGGGCTACGCCGGCCAGAATGCCGTCCTCCTTTACCATGAGATGTGCTGAGGCCGTCTGCCGCTCCCCAACGCAGCAAAGGGTTGAGTGGTCTCCGTCGCCCACGTCCTCCTGCAAAGCCTGCTTAATGAACCGATCGAGGTATTCATCAGTGATATAGTCCGGCGTCATCGTGCAAAAATAGACCGGACGGGCTTACTTTGGATGAGGGGGAATACTTATTCCTTCGAAAAACGAATTTCATGCACAAGCTGCTGCTTGTCAGTGGCCTTGATTTTCATGAAAACGCGGTACGTTTCATCGCCGCTTTTATAGAGGCCTATGGCAAAAGGTTGGCCGCCCTTGGATGATCCCTGGTGAATAATGGTGAACTCGTTGGCAGGATGGTTTCTGAAGAAATCCCGCAAAACGAACTCGGCCTGGGCCTTGCTATACGACTGCAGTTGCTCGTCGATCATAACGTCGACGGTCTGGTTCAGATATTTGGAAAGCTCCTTCGCACTGCCCGCACCAATGGTTTCCCTCACCTGCTCGATGATGTTGCTCTGACCTTGCCCTAAAACCCCTGAAAACGTTGAAAAAAATGCGATCAACGCAAAAAGTGACCTGTTTATGCTCATGATGACAACCTTACTGGGTTAATCGAAAAAATGGGCGAAAACTATGCCATTGTTGGAAATATAGTGAAAAATCTACAGCCCGATCTTCCGCAATCGTTGCAACGCTGCTTCTTTTGGTGAATCCTTCAAAATCAACGACTTATTTCCTTTTCACATGGCTATATTTGCGGCCTTAGACAACGTTTTCCGGTAGCTGGCTAATGAACAGGAAAGTACTACTGATGATCCTCGACGGTTGGGGGATCGCTACCAATAAGGAGGTTTCCGCGGTGGATAAGGCGAATACTCCTTTTATCGACTCGCTGTACCCCCGTTACCCCCACAGCAAACTGGAAGCCTCCGGTCTCGCCGTAGGCCTTCCCGAAGGGCAAATGGGCAATTCAGAGGTGGGCCACATGAACATCGGGGCGGGAAGGGTCGTGTATCAGGACCTCGTGCGGATCAATAAGGCTATCGACGAAAGGCAATTCGATACAAATCCTGTGCTTTCGGAGGCCTTTGAATATGCCAAATCCACCGGCCGGGCATTCCACCTCATTGGACTGGTCTCTGACGGCGGGGTCCATTCCCACATTCGCCACCTGATTGGCGTCCTGGAGGCGGCTCACCGGAAAGGGGTAAGTAATGTGTTTGTTCACGCATTTACTGATGGCAGGGATACCGACCCTAAGAGCGGCCTGGGCTTCCTGGATGAACTTCAGCATGCCATGAAACGCACGACCGGCCAGCTGGCCAGCGTTGTCGGACGGTACTATGCCATGGACCGCGACCACCGCTGGGAACGTGTCCGCCTGGCGTACGACCTGCTTGTTCATGGTAAAGGCGAACCGACACAGGACGTTCGGTCTGCGGTAATGGACTCCTACGCCAAAGGCGTCACAGACGAGTTCATCAAACCCATTGTGGTTACCAATAGCACTGGACACCCGGTAGGCACTATTCGCGATGGCGATGTGGTGTTCTGCTTCAACTTCCGGACGGACCGCGGACGGCAGATCACGGAGGTACTGACTCAAAAAGACATTCCAGACCACGGAATGAAAAAGCTCAGCCTCCGCTACATCACCATGACAATCTACGATGACACCTTTGAAGGCGTGAAGCCGGTGTTCGAAAAGGATAATCTGGATAACACCCTGGGCGAAGTGCTTGCCAAGGCGGGTAAGCGACAAATACGAATCGCAGAGACAGAAAAATATCCACACGTTACTTTCTTTTTTTCAGGAGGCAGGGAAACACCATTCGACGGTGAGAAGCGGATACTGTGTCCTTCACCCAAAGTGCCCACATACGATCTTAAGCCTGAGATGAGTGCGCCGGATATCCGTGACAGCATTATCCCGGAGCTGGAAAGACAATCCGCCGACTTCATTTGCCTGAACTTTGCAAACCCTGACATGGTGGGACACACAGGTGTCTTTGAAGCTGCAGTGAAAGCATGCGAGACGGTTGACCAATGCGCAGGTCGTGTAACGGAAGCTGCACTAGCCAATGGATACACGACGATCATTATCGCGGATCATGGCAACGCTGATATGATGATCAATCCCGATGGTACTCCTAATACAGCGCATACCACCAACCTTGTACCCTGCATTCTGGTAGATAAAGAATATCGTGGTACCATCCGCGATGGGAAACTCGGCGACCTGGCACCGACCATCCTCACGTTGATGGGTATACCGATACCACCACAAATGACCGGGAATGTTCTTGTCACGCCATAGTGGACTGTGGGTTATTGTATTGGCCCTGATCTTGCCGGCGTGCGAACGCAAGGCGCAGCAACGTACGCAGGTGTTCTACAATCTTGACAGTTTGATCAGCGCGCAGGTTCGACGCCTTGTTGAACTCCAACCCGCGCTTGAAAAGGAAGCCGTAATCAATGGTGAATCCGAGAAGGTAGTTTTACACGATCTGGACAGTGCGATGTGGGCACGAGAGCTCGAAATATTTCGGCAACTCGATCTCAACGAGAAAACCCTCAACGCAACACAGTATAGCGGAGAGCAGGGAATTCGCGACGCAACGAGCAACCTGGCCATTATTCAGTATACAGCAACACAGCCTTTGCCCCTCTCGTATGTGCGCATTTATTATCAGGACACTCCGGAAAAGATCAGGCGAATTGAGGGTGAAGTTTCTGAAGAGAATCGATTGTATGCATCCGGTCGTTTCCTCGCAATGGAGTTCGAGGATGTAGATGGCGGACCTGCCGTAGTCGGCTATGAAATTCGCGGGGCACAGAAAATGATTCTGGGCGATTCAATGAAGTTCGCCATCAAGGGAGCTTTGACCTACGATTGATTGTTTTGTGGAACAGGAAATGACAGAAGCGGAACGGGACACCAAGAAGGGAAAGCTTGGAAAGGAAGGCCTCGCTCAACTATTGGGTGTATTCAAGTTTGCCCTGCCGTACAAATGGATTTTTGCAGCCGGACTTGTTGCGCTGATCCTTTCGAGTTTTACGTTGTTATCATTCCCATACTATGCAGGTCGACTCCTTGACCTGGCAACGGGAAAAACTGATCCGCACTTTACGTCGCTCAATCAGGTGGCGGGCATTCTCGTCCTCGTGTTGTTTGTTCTTGGAGTCTTCTCATTTATTCGTGTATACACCTTTTCCATTGTCAGTGAGCGGGCACTCTCAGACCTGCGCGCGTCGGTGTTCGGCAAGATGATTGCGTTGCCGATGGAATTTTTTGATCGTCACCGGGCAGGAGAACTTACGAGCCGGATCGCATCGGATGTTCAATCGCTCCAGGAAACGTTTACCACTACGCTGGCAGAGTTGCTTCGACAAATCATTACCCTGCTGACAGGAATCGCACTGCTGTTTTATCTCACGCCGAAGCTGACGATGTTCATGCTGACGACGTTCCCTGTGCTCGTGATTCTCGCCCTTGCGTTTGGTAAGTACATCCGAAAGTTGTCGCGCAACACGCAGGACAAACTTGCAACTTCCAATGCGTTGGTTGCAGAAGCGCTTCAGGGAATAGCTGTTGTAAAGGCGTTCACTAGTGAAGCGCTGTTGTTGCTCCGATATCGTAAGGCCCTTCGCGAAGTTGTGCGCGCCGCCGTACGCTCGGCGCGTTACCGGGGATTGCTCATCTCGTTTGTCATCTTCGTTTTGTTCGGAGGCATCGTTGCCGTCGCGTGGTATGGAGCGACGCTTGTGCAGTCAGGTGCGATGTCTGTCGGCGACCTGTTTTCATTCGTCCTGTATACAACGTTTGTCGGAGGATCGATCGCCGGTCTCGGTGACATTTACGCGCAACTGCAGCGTGCGGTGGGCGCATCGGGACGCCTTCTCGAATTGCTGGCTAAAGATGAAGAACCGGGTCGTGGGAAGAAAGACAAGATTCGTTTTGAGGGAAGAGTTGAATTTGAGAACGTTTCATTTTTTTATCCTACCCGACCCGGTGTGCTGGTTACCAACCGGATGAGTTTCTCCATCCATGCCGGCGAAACAGTGGCGCTTGTTGGATCCAGCGGCGCAGGGAAGTCGACTTTAATTAGCCTTCTTCTTCGCTTTTATGAGCCAACCGAAGGATGCATCCGGGTAGATGGGCAACCGGCCTCTTCGTACGAGCTGTCCACGTACCGGGAAAACATCGGTATCGTTCCGCAGGAGGTACTGCTTTTCGGCGGCACGATTTACGAGAATATTGCGTTCGGTAAACCAGGAGCCATGCACGACGAGGTGGTAGAAGCCGCCCGCAAGGCGAATGCGCTGGAGTTTATCGAGGCGTTCCCGGATGGTTTTAACACACTGGTAGGCGACCGCGGCATAGCGCTATCCGGGGGACAGCGTCAGCGCATAGCGATCGCACGTGCCATCCTGAAAGATCCTGCTATCCTCGTCCTCGATGAGGCTACGAGTTCTCTCGACGCAGAGTCTGAATATTTGATACAACAGGCTCTTGAGAAACTGATGGAAGGCAGGACCACCATCGTCATAGCGCACAGGCTGAGCACCATTCGCAAAGCCGATCGCATCCTGGTCATTGACGAGGGCAAACTTGCCGAGGCCGGATCGCACCAGGAACTGGCAATGCGCGATCAGGGCATTTATCAAAATTTGTTGAGACTTCAGTTGCAATAGCATAACTTGACGAAATGAACACTCTGGCTGCGAACAACCTGCTTAAGACCTATAAGCTGCGTTCAACGCCCAACCGGCAGACGATCCTTCACCTTTTTCTGAGAAAGGATCATGCACTCTCGCATGCCGACATCGAAAGCGAGATTGCGGATTCGCTGGACAGAGTCACGGTGTATCGCACATTGAAAACTTTCCTGAACCGTGGACTCATACACAAGGTGCTGGATGATGCCGGGGGGTTGAAGTATGCACTGTGTGTGGGCGACTGCTCTGTTGCGGAACACCACCATAATCACCTTCATTTCAAGTGTGTGCGATGTGGCCAGACGAATTGCCTGGACGTAGAAGTTCCCGAGATACGGCTACCGCGCCATTACAGCGTCGAGGAAATCAACGTGCTGGTTCAGGGCGTGTGTTCGGCGTGTGGAACCGGCCGGTGAGGTCCAAATTGGTTTTCAGAGATTTGAATAATATTTGTAATTTTGTGAGTTTGGGAGGCGGTACTTTGATTATTTTTTGGATTTTTTCGGCACTACAACTGAGGAACTAGCTCCATTGCAACCCATTCTCAACATTGGCCTGTTCACTTTTTTTAACAGCGAGCGTGAGACCGTACTCTTTATCGTCTTCTCAGTGACGATTATTTTGTTCCTGGTCCTGGACCTGGGATTGCTCAACCGGTCTGCACACAAGATATCCACACGCTCTGCCCTATACCAGTCCATCTTTTGGGTTGTCATTTCGACACTTTTTGGTTTGCTGGTACACATCTACGATGAAGGCGGCGCCACCGCCGCGGTGGAGTATTTCTCGGCCTACCTTACGGAAAAGGCGCTGTCGATCGACAACATCTTTGTCATACTTCTTATTCTGAAATATTTCCAGGTCGGCGAGGAATACTATCACAAGGTTCTGTTCTGGGGCATTATCGGTGCTATCGTCTTCCGCGGCGTTTTCATTTTCGTCAGCGCCTACCTGATCCACCGGCTGGAATGGATCCTTTACGTGTTTGGTGTGTTCCTGATCTATTCGGGGATCCGAATCTACTTTGAAGACGGTGATGAGAAGATCGAACCGGAAAAGAATCCGATCATGCGATTCTGCCGGAAGTACCTGCCGATTTCAACCGGTGACCACGGCGGAAAGTTTATCGTTAGGAAACACAACAAGTTGATGTTTACGCCGCTCTTCCTGGTCATTGTGCTGATCGAAACCACGGACATCATATTTGCCGTCGACTCCATTCCCGCCGCGTTTGCTATTACGCAAAATGAGTTTCTGATTTACACGTCAAATATTTTCGCTGTGATGGGACTGCGTGCCATGTTCTTCCTGCTCGCGGGTATCATCGACAGGTTCTACCTCCTGCAAAAAGGATTGTCCATCATTCTTTTCTTCATCGGCGCGAAGATGATGCTGGAGATCGTGAATATTCACGTTAACGTGTATGTGTCGTTCGCTGTCATCATCGCAACCCTTACGCTTGCTATTGTGTTTTCTGTGCTTGTGCCACGCAAGAGCAATGCGTCCGACCTTGATTAGAGGTTTCAACTAACGCCTTCTGCGAAAAGATTCTTAGGAAGAATCTTCAACAAAATCGGCAACGTGAGAAAGCGTTGCGGCAATGACACAATCACAAATGTTGGTATGGTTCGCAGCACCTTGATGAGTTCGGTGCGCATGCGTTCCTTTTCGGATGGCGTGAGCTCATTGGAACGTGCCTTCTTGATGAGGTTCATCACTTCCCGGCTCGATTCCAATTCTTTCAGAATTCGGCCCCGGTTCTTCTCAGCGAGGGATGAAACGCGACTAATGAATTGCTCACTCACTTTCTGGAAATCGGGTTTGTTCTGTAGCCGGGCCAGTTGTTCCCAATGCTCCAGAACGAATCCCTCGACAGCAATCAGACTGTTTTCCAAATCTTCATCCGAGAAGTTCAGATATCGGCAAAGGGAACGAAGAAAAGCGAGCTCTTCATCTTCCAACTTCCTGTCAGCCCAAAGCACCAGGGTCGCAATCTCGAGGAAAAACTTTTTCAGTATCCAGGAGTTTTCCGCAGGAAGGTTCAGCTCCTCGACTAAGATTCCCCTGTCGAAGATCTGCAGTGCCTCCTTTCGCTTGTCTGCCGGAAGGTCTGTGCCTGAAAGGAACAGATCGAACAAACGCTTTTCTTCAAATGAGACTTCCTTGTTTGCATGAGCGGCGGCGGCGATGACCTTTACGATTGAAAATCGCAACTCGTCGCGCTCATATCGGAAGAAGTCGGCAACGATGCGATCCGTATTGGTGTGAATCCACTGTCCAAATATGTATATGTCCAGGAAGAGAAGGCTGTTATGAAAAAAGTACGCCCAGAAGTTTCCTTCAAGATCACTTGTAAGCTCAATGCGCTTTTCAAGAATCTTTTCCGCCAGCTCCATGGGCGTCTTCCGACGACCGAACAACGTAGTAGCAGGCGTCGCCATCTCCGGAAAAATGTTGTTGTAAAAGTTGCCGATGTTTTCAACGGCTTTCATGACGACGTTCGAAAGCTCGTCAGGACTATCCACCGGCGTGTCGTTGAAAACAAGGGAGCTGCTCACAAGACTTTCGGCGAGAAGAATTTTCATCTTGTCCTTTTCGCTCCACTCCTCCATCCCGGGAAAATCCACTTCGCCTACAGTTTGCCCATACATAAGACCTGTTGGCTGGATCACCCGGTACAGCGAGTGCTCGGGATGGGAGCCACGCGATCGTGCAAGGTCCTTTAGTAAGTCCTTTCGAAATTCGAGATAGTTCTTGAGCCAGCCTTTTCCCTGCGGTTTCATTCCATCTTTTTTTCTTGCGCTAATCAATTATTCCTCATGACTTCTGTGCTTCTTGCCAGCCCTTCGTTTCTATCTTTTTGGCGGCTGCTTCAACCTTTGTTTTCAGTGCCTTCTTGAATTTGTCGAGTCGACGTGCCACATCGCGATCAGTTGCTCCGATGATCTGCGCCGCTAAAATACCTGCATTGCGTGCTCCGTTAAGCGCTACGGTGGCAACAGGCACGCCTGCCGGCATTTGCAGGATCGACAAGATCGAATCCCAACCATCGATGGAATTGGAAGACTTTACAGGCACCCCGATCACGGGCAGCGTCGTCACAGAAGCGACCATGCCCGGAAGATGGGCTGCGCCTCCGGCTCCGGCAATGATAGCCTTTAGTCCGCGGCTGCGTGCCGTGCTCGCGTAATCGATCATGCGCATTGGCGTGCGGTGTGCAGAGACAATAGTGAGCTCGAAGGGCACACCGAGTTCCGTGAGCACTTCAGCCGCTTCGCTCATCACAGAAAGATCGGATTGACTTCCCATGATTATACCGACCTGTGGTTTGGACATATCAGGCTATGACTTTTAGTTTCTGCTTTACAAAATCGACCTTTTCGAACAATCTTTCCTGATTGCTATCGACAATCGTCACGTGTCCCATCTTGCGAAAAGGTTTGGTGAGTCTTTTCCCGTATAAATGAATGTGTGCGCCTGGCAATGCCAGCACTTCCTCAAAGCCCATGTACCGCGCTGGTCCACTGTGGCCCGGTTCGCCCAGCAGGTTCACCATGGCACTCGGACTCACGACCGACGTGTCGCCAGCCGGCAGATCCAAAATTACCCGAAGCAGCTGCTCATATTGAGACGTCACGTTTGCTTCAATGGTATGGTGTCCGCTATTGTGAGGTCGCGGCGCTATCTCGTTGACGAGAATTTCTCCCTGCTTTGTCGCGAACATTTCTACTGCGAGCAAACCCACAATGCCAAGTTCTTGTGCCACTTTCCGGGCGATGCCATCAGCTTTTTCCAGCAAATCGGCTGACAGTTTTGCTGGCGAGAAAAGATATTCGACGAGATTCGCCTCGGCATGAAAAGCCATCTCGACGGCCGGATAGGAAACCATTTCACCATTGGGTCTCCTTGCCACGATCACAGAAATCTCCGCAGTAAAATCGACGAGCTTTTCCAGCACGCCAGGTGCGTCAAAACTTTTCTGCAGGTCGTCGCGACTTCGCAAGATTTGAACGCCACGCCCGTCATAACCTGCCCTGCCGAGCTTGTGTACGGCGGGCAGAAACTCTGCATGCGACAAAACGTGTGCGCGGTCTTCCGTGAGAACAAAGTCTGCCGTCGGTATGCCGCGTTCCCGGAAGAATTGCTTCTGCGTTCGCTTATCCTGAATAAGTGCAATGATGTCGGGCTGGGGATACACTTTTTTGCCGGCGCGTTCCAGCGCCTTCAGGGCGTCCGTGTTTACATTTTCGATTTCGATCGTGATCAGGTCACAGGCTTCACCGAAGACCATCACCGTGTCGTAGTCCGTGATGGCGCCGCAATGAAAGTCGCTGATTCCGGCGCACGGTGCGTGCGGATCCGGGTCAAGTACGGACAAAGTGATATTGAAGTCGATGGCCGACTGAATGAGCATTCGTCCCAACTGCCCTCCTCCAAGTACACCGATCTTCAGGTTATGTTCAAATACGTTGCTCAAGGATGAGAATTAGGCCGAAATTTAACCAGCCCATGTGAAAGTGTCTACGAAAACGAGGACTTTAACCCGGGTTAAGTGGGGGAACGAGCTTAACAGACAAGATGCTGTCGCCCACTTCCAGCCGGTGTGCGTTCTCCATTCCCTTCGTCACCGTTCCGAAAATTGTATACCGGCCGTCCAGGTGCGGCGTAGGTGAATGCGTTATGAAGAACTGGGTGCTTTCAGTGTCTTTGCCGGCGGATGCAAGCCCGACCGAACCCGTGCCATATCGTATATGGCCGAATTCTGATCGTATGGAGTAATCGGCGCTGCCCCAACCATCGCCCCGGTCACATCCTCCCTGCACTACAAAGTTTGGAACGACACGGTGAAACGACTTGCCGTCGTAATATCTGTCTTGCGCCAGCTGTACAAAGTTGGCGACGGAGCCCGGCGCCACATCGACGTGGAGATCAATGAGAATTTCTCCTTTTGTTGTAGTTAGAACGGCTTGCTGATGCGATGGGATTCGTCGCACCAGGTCCCAATCAATCGGGTGGTTGAATGGTCTGTCAACTGCAGCCGGTTCGCGATCTTCGAAATAAGCGATTGCCTTTTCCAAGGGCACGTACGATTCATAATCGCGCGGAAGCGTAAACTTGTCACGGGCGTCATACAGGAACTTCAGATCCGTAACGACATCCTTGAATCCTAGGTCGTCGTCCGCCAGCGCGCCGGTGAATAATCCCGTTACAGCCAGATCGCCGAGCGCAATGCCCCGCGAATACAAGTCGAGAAACATCCGCCGGTCTTCAATATTTTCTGAGAATTCGCCATTCAATGCAACAATGACCTGCGCAGCAGCAGTGCGTATGGCGGGTATCTTCGTCGTGAAGAGAACATCGGAAGCGAATTTTAGCGCATCGCGCCCGTTCAGCGCCATTAGCAATGCTGCCTTTTGGTAAGGGTTGAAAGCGTCGTTGTACAATGCCTCGATTTCATCGTTCAGCTTATCGCTTGTGTTCGCCGCCTGAAACAACATGGCCTGCACACGCCAATGCTTTGCATTTCGTGCTATCGCAGCAATTTCTTCCGCGTTGCTTTCGTCAGTAAACTTTCCGACTGTACCTGCCGCAGCTACGGCCACTTGTAGCGTCGGATCCTGACAGGCACGGAAAAGTGTGGTCCGCGTCTCCTCGAAAGGAAAAGATTCAAGAGCGTTCACAGCGTTTACCCGCACACGATAGTCGCTGTCATTGAGTGCAGCGATTGTCAATACATCTAACGACGTTTTGGATACTACCTTGCGGAGTGCCCGTGCGATGGCCATGCGAACTTCAGGATCAGGATCATTACGCAAAGCGTTGGCCAATGCATCGAAAACATTATCGATTTCAGACGTTTTAGAGCGCGCAAAGAAATGCGCGGCACCAAGCCGGCTCATCCGATCGCTTTTCTTGCTTAGGTATCGGGCGGCGATTTTATTGATACCTGGAGGTGTTTCATGACGTAACCCCAGACGGTAATACATCCACGGTATTCCCGGCGATTTAATTTTCGTTTCCGGGATTTCGTCTACGTCGACTGTCTTACCGATGGCTTCGAGGATGAAGTCGCGGACGTCGTTGTCCCGTTCCGTTGCAAGTGCATTCAGAAGAAGGCTTGCTGCTTTCGCGCCTCCGGTTTGCCCCAATGCGTATGCCGTCGCACTTCGTACAGCCGGAGTTGGATCCATAAGCAGGGCGCCTAGACGTTCTGCGGCAGCTGTGTCCTGGATTGAAGCAAATGCCAGTGCTGCTTTTTCGCGGTAGCGCGCGTTATTGTGAATCAGGAATTGGAACAGGCTGTCGCTGGCACGGCGATCCTGATAATCGTGAATGCGGGCCATTACCTCATCACTGAACGGGTGAATACCCTTTTGCCGCTCCTCCCAACTGGTGAGTAGGAGGACAATAAGTAGTACTGTGGTATGTCGCAACAACTCAGAAGTAGTTTGGCGAAGACTTCGCGGCATTGACCACCTCATCGAATTCAATGCCTGCAGATTCGATGGAATACAGGAGTAGTTTAATTTCCTTCTGGTGTACGCGGCCATCGACTTCCGACATCTTGTACAGCGTTGCAAAGATGCTGAGTTTTTCGTCGCGCGAACATTGGTTGATGAACGCTATGCCCCTGTTGTACAGCTCGCGCTCGCGCAGCGTTCGCACGTTGTTCTCAAATTCAAAGTAAAGCGGGTCCGGGACTTTTTCATGCTCCCGAACTTTTTTCAGCGCGACGAGTTCCGTTTCGTTAATGTCGCCGTCGACACCCATCAACAGGTGTATTAGATACAGTAGTCCGGCGTGATACGCATGGTCCATTAATCGAAGATAATGCAAACGCCTGTTTTTTGAAACGACCCCTGCCTGGGATGCCGAAATACGCTACGACATCAATTGGTACACGATGAGCGATGAGATGTAGGCAAGACCGGACATGTAAATGAGTTGGAGGAGGGGCCACTTCCAACCGCCGGTTTCCCGGTAGACCACCGCAAGGGTACTCATGCACTGCATCGCAAATGTGTAAAAAATGAGGAGTGAAAAGCCTACGGCCGGTGTGAATCTCGGTCCGCCGGTTTCGGGGTTGATTTCGGCCTGCATCCGGCTGCGGATGGTTGCGCTACCTTCGTCGGCTGCACTTCCGATCGCGTAAATGGTTGCCATCGTGCCTACGAACACTTCACGTGCCGCAAATGACGTGATAAGCGCAATACCAATTTTCCAGTCGTAGCCCAGGGGGCGAATGACGGGCTCGATTGCTTTGCCGATCACCCCGGCGTAAGAGTTCTCCAGTTTGTAGGCAGCTACGCGGTCTTCGATCTCCGCTTCAGACAGCGAAAGACCGCTGGTCTCCTGCGCCACGTGTTCATGCGCCCGCTCGAACCGGTCGCCCGGTCCATAGCTTGATAGAACCCACAACACAATGGATATCGCGAGAATGATCTTACCCGCCTCGAACACGAACGATCGCGTCTTCTCCACCATCGTTAGGCCAACGTTCTTCCACCGCGGCAAACGGTATGTGGGAAGTTCCATGATGAGATAACTGCGCTCACGAACCTTGATGATTTTCTTCATTACCCAGGCCGAGAGTATGGCCATGGTGAAGCCGAGCAGATACAAACCCATCAACGCAATTCCCTGAAGGTTAAAACCAAAAAACCGTTCGTCGGGCACGATCAGTGCAATCAGAATCGTAAATACCGGAAGTCGCGCGGAACAACTCATCAGCGGCGTGACGAAAATGGTAATCATCCGCTCCTTCCAGTTGTTAATGGTACGCGTCGACATGATCGCCGGAATCGCGCAGGCTACACCTGAGATAAGCGGTACAATGCTCTTGCCGTTGAGTCCGAACTTTCGCATGATCTTGTCCATGAGAAAGACGACGCGCGACATATAACCCGTCTCTTCGAGAATAGAAATGAGTCCAAACAATATGGCTATTTGCGGAACGAAGATGACGATGCCACCAATGCCGGGTATGATGCCTTGCGTAATCAGGTTCGAGAGCGGTCCCTCCGGAAGAACCTGCTGAAGCGAAGCGCTGAAAGAGGCAAAAAGCTCATCGATGAAATCCATGGGTACCGTTGCCCACGCGAAAATCGACTGGAAAATCAGTGCAAGGATCGAGAAGAATATTACGTAGCCCCAGATCTTGTGTGTGAGGATTCGGTCGATGGCCCGCGACTGACGTTTCCATGCATCATCGGCGGGTTTGAGTGTGATCTCGTTGAGAAGGTTTTGAATATAGCCGAAGCGCTGAATGGTTTCAGCGCCCTGGAATTTTCCGGGAAAGAAATTGTGATGCGACCGGATTGATGCGACAGTCTCGCGATCTGCTTCGGAAAGGAAGGTAAGCGAGTCAGGCTGATCGAGGAACAGGTATGCTTCGTAGTCGTTGTCCACGCCGAGCGCGTCGCGCAACTCCTTCACAGGCGCCATCACCTCCTTGCGGATAGGAAATACGGGCGATTCGATTGCGTGCACCTGTTGGGTAAGTGACGCCTTGAGCTCGTCAATGCCCGTACCCTTGCGCGCGTTTGCAGGAACGACCTTCACGCCCAGTTTTGATGAAAGCTTTCCCAGGTCAATACTGATCCCTGCGCGCGCTGCGAGGTCCATCATGTTCAACACAAGGATGGCAGGCAATCCAAGATCGATCACCTGGGTCATCAGGAGCAGACTCCTTTTCAAGTTGGTTGCGTCAGCTACGACAACTACGATATCAGGCGTAGTCGGAGAGCGATGATCCAGAAGAACCTGCGAGACGATTCGTTCGTCGAGGCTGCGTGGGTAGATACTGTAAACTCCCGGGAGGTCAAGAATTTCGGCTGTTCGGCCATCGGGCAGGGTGCAGAAACCGAGACGCTTTTCAACTGTTATGCCGGGGAAATTGCCAACCTTTTGATTAAGGCCGGTGAGACAGTTGAACAGCGACGACTTTCCTGAGTTGGGATTGCCGACCAACGCGATTTTCAGCCTTTTCCGGGAAGACATCTGTTCAGCTTATAATAGAAATCGCGGCGGCTTCTTCGAGTCGGATTGAGAGATCGTATCCCAGCACACTAATACAGACAGGGTCTCCCAACGGCGCCTTAAAGTTGAATCGAATGGTAGAGCCGGGCAAACACCCCATTTCCATCAGCTTCACCCCAATGTGCTGATCCTCAAAGCCGGAGATTACCCCTACCTCACCCGGCTTCATGTCCGCTACATTCCTCAAATTGCCCTGCACGCTTATTTAGATTAATTTTAAACAAGGCAAAGATATGGGGTACTGTCCTGCTTTGCAATGTTTTCGTAAAGCTTTGTGTTTGATGGATATGGAGAAGAAAAAGGCAAAATCCCGCCCGTCGGCGGAAAAAGACAAGAAAAAGAAGACCCCCGATCCGCCGCCGGATGATGGCCGGCAGGAGCGTCCCTTCGACATGGGCGGGCTGCCGACCAGAGATCTGAAAAAGAATCTGGGAGGATGCGGTTAGCTAAATGCTTTCCGCGACAAAAACACGTCTCACCCGTTCGCTGGTGTTGGTGAGGATTTCATAAGGAATCGTCCCAATCCTCTGCGCCACGTTCTCTATGGGAAATTCAGGCCCGAAAATTATCGCCTCGTCACCCTCCTGCACGGGGATGCCTGTGACATCGACCATCGTCATATCCATACACACACTGCCAATTACGGGGGCGATTTTTCCGTGAATCAATACAGCGCCTCGTCCATGACTGAAAGCGCGACTGAATCCGTCGGCGTATCCGATGGCGAGTGTTGCAATTTTTCCAGCGTTCTGCATGGTGCCCCTGCGACCGTAGCCAATCGTTTCTCCCGCGCCGACGTCTCTGACCTGTGAGACGATGGTCTTGAGTCGCGCCACGGGCTTCAGGTCGAGTCCGGAACCCGTGGGATCGATGCCGTACAAACCAATGCCCAGCCTTACCATGTCGTAGTGCAAATTTCCGAGTCGAAGAATGCCCGGGGAATTGAGAATATGGTAAAGCGGTTTGTAGCCGAGTGAACGCGTGATCCGGTCAGCCATCTCTTCAAATCGCTGTGCCTGCAGCAGTGAGAAAGCATCGTGAAGCGGCTCATCTGCACCCGCGAGGTGGCTAAAGATTGAACCTACTTCTATGTTGGGGTGCGAGCGGAGAATTTCTGTGAGCTCATCCAGATCCTGCGCCTCAAATCCAAGCCGATGCATGCCCGTGTCGAGTTTAAGATGGATGATGCAGGGTGTATCGGATCCCAGGTAAGATATGAGTGATCGCAGGAGCGCCAGGCTGTAGATTTCAGGTTCAAGTCGATGCTCCGCGATGACGGGGAAACTGCTCTCGGATGGATTCATTACCATGATGGGCACTTCTATGTTGTTCTTCCGGAGTTCCACCCCTTCATCTGCATAAGCGACGCCCATGTAGTCAACACGGTGATATTGGAGGACGTTGGCGATCTCAATGCTACCGCTTCCATAAGCGAACGCCTTCACCATCACCATGATCTTTGTACCGTCGGCAATGCGTGAACGGAAGTAGTTCAGGTTGTGTACAAGAGCTCCGAGGTCGATTTCCATCACCGTGCCGTGCACCTTGCGTTGCAGGCGACTCACAATTTCTTCAAACCGGAACGAACGCGCACCTTTAATGAGGATGACTTCGTCCGAATATTTTGACGCATCAAACGACGCCAGGAAAGTTGCTGCGTCGGGATAGAACTCGGCATTTTCGCTGAAGAGATGTTTGTTCCGGCCCATAGCCGGACCGATAGCAACAAATGAATCGATGGCGCTGTCGCGAATGAGTTCCGCTACCTGTGCCGAGAGTACTTCGTCTGACAGTCCTGATTGCTGAATATCAGACAGGATGAGTCGCTTTTTTGTTTTTTGTTTTTGGTTGAGAAGGAAGTCGAGACTGATCCGCAAACCCATTAGGTCGTTGTTGTACGAGTCGTCGATGATCTCACAGTTGTTGATTCCTTCCTTGAGTTCAAGCCGCATGGGAATGGACCGAAGACTCAACAGCCGCTCGCGGATAACGGAAGGATCATACTTCAGATAAAGGAGAAGCGCCACGCAATGCAGGGCGTTTTCAACAGATGCCCTGTCGGTAAACGGAAGCGTTACCGTGAAGCTGCTGTCGCTCCAGGAAATGCGAAATTCGTTGTCGTGCGTAGGCTTCACTCCAATATCTGCGTCGCGGCCAAAAGCCCACGAGAATCCTTTTAATCCCGCTTTCTGTACGGCTTTGCGAACTTCGTCGTGATCGGCGCAATAGATTGTTGCTTCGCTGTGAACGAACAATTTTGCCTTTTCGCTGGCTTTCGCTTCACGGCTGGCGAAACCCGCGTCGTGAGCTGGCCCTATGTTGGTGAAGATGCCAATCGTTGGCTGGATAATGCGTTCGAGTTTTTCCATTTCTCCCGGTTGGGAGATGCCCGCTTCGAACAGGCAGAGTTCATCGTTGGGTTGAATACGCCATACCGACAGCGGTACACCAACCTGCGAATTGTAGCTGCCCGGATTTTTTGTGATAGCGTAGTCGCGTGCCAGCAGCTGGTACAGCCATTCCTTGATGATGGTCTTGCCGTTGCTTCCTGTAATGCCGACAACCGTGCCAGAAAAAGTTTCGCGGTGCGCCTCCGCCAGCGCCTGAAGCGCGTCGAGGGGACGAGCGACTCGGATGACGTTGGCTTCAGGAAGGCGCGTGAGATTTACATCGGCACCCACAACAAATTGCCGGATGCCCGCATCATAGAGTTCGGGGATGAATCGGTGGCCGTCATAGCGTTCACCCCGGATGGCAAAAAACACAGCGCCCTGGGTCAGGATGAGTTTTCTGCTGTCGACGAGGAGGTGCGCAACAGGCCGGTCCTCACTCAGTTGGATAACGTCGCCCCCGGTGATTTTCTGGACTTGGGAAAAAAACATAGAGACCCCTCTTGAAGCCGCATTTTATGCATACCGGGCACGAAAGACAATTTGTTTCCGCAACGGATTGCAGTTTGTGAATAAAATTAGCAAATTGTTCTGCAGTAGACTCGCGGTGCGCCCTCTCCAAAATTTATTGTACGCAATTCGCAAGTAGACCAAAGGGTTTACCAGAAATACGTATTTTTCTGAAACATTTGTTTGAGTGCAAACGTTTCCAAAAGTTGGATGAAGCCTAAACCGCTCTATTTTCTTGGCCTTTTCGGGCTGTTATTTTTCCTGTCCCTGGATGCACGGGCGCAGGAGGCCTATCCACTTGATGGTACCGGGCGGGAAATCTACGAGGCTCCACCCGTCGATGGAGAAACGGGGTCTCACCTAAGGATGATGGAACCTGCAGCGGAACTCGCTGATGCAGATACAACAGGAACCCGTCCACGCACCGTTGTCGCACCTGTACAATCCGGTTCAAAACAAGGTGGCACACCTTCTTCCGAGGAATCTGTTCTCGGCTTTAACTTCATCTACTACATCATCCAGAAATTCAAAATGTCCGATTTGGTCGACCGCTAATCTTTTTATTTCATGATAATTAAATGCAACGACGTTGCATTTGTGTTGGTGGGGCTCTAGTATTGCAGGGTCGAAAGCGATATTGATGCGGCGAATCCTACTGGCAATCCACTTTCTCATCCCGGCAACTGTCTTTGGTCAACATGCCATCTTCGGCCAGATTACAGACGCACGCGACGGTACCCCGCTGATAGGGGCGACTGCAGTCATTGCAGATTTGCGTCGCGGGACGGCTGCGGACATGGAGGGAATGTACCTGATTGACAATCTTCCGTCGGGGACATTTCTCGTCGAATTCAAATACGCGGGTTACGAGACGCGCGTCGAGCGTGTTCGGGTGGACGGAAGAACCGAGCACAACGTAATGCTCACACCGGCAGTTACGGAACTCAACGAGGTAGTCGTGACAGGCATCAGTCACAGCACAGAGTTGAAGCGAAGTCCCATCCCGGTGACGACCATCAGCGCGGAATCCCTTCGCGAGCGAACAGGATCCAACATTGTCGACAAGATTGCAGACCATCCTGGAATAGGGCAAATCACTACAGGAGCTGGGATATCCAAGCCAGTGATCCGCGGTCTTGGATTCAACCGCGTCATCGTTCTTTACGACGGCATTCGACAGGAAGGTCAGCAATGGGGTGATGAGCACGGACTGGAGATCGATGAGTTTTCTGTCAATCGTGTTGAGATCATTAAAGGAGCAGGAAGTCTCATGTATGGGAGCGATGGGCTTGGCGGAATCATAAGCCTGCTGGCACCGCATCCTGTTTCCGAAGGAAGAGTTGAAGGTCAATGGACCACCAACTATCAATCAAACAACGGCCTGTTTGCGAATAGCCTGTCCGTTGGAGGTAATCGAAATGGCATTTACTGGATGGCTAATGCCACTCGTAAGGATGCCAGATCCTATCGCAATCAATATGACGGCTATGTCTTCAATTCCGGATTTAACGAGTTGGACTTGGGCGCTACCGTCGGGATGAGTGGCAACTGGGGCTTTACTCAACTGCACGCCACGTCCTTCAATCAAAACCTGGGATTGCCGGAAGGTGAACGGGATGCTGAGGGAAACTTCCTCCGACTGATTGCGATAGATGATCAGGTAGAAGAGCGGACTGCAACCCGGGATGAACTTCGCGACTACTCTCTCTACATTCCGAATCAGTCAGTGCGGCACCTGCGCATCGCCAGCAATACCAATTACTATCGGGGCGACTCACGCATTCAGCTTGACCTTGGATATCAGCACAACATCCGAAAAGAATTTGGAAACGTGCTGGATGAGGATGAGGAGGAATTGCAATTCGATCTTCACGCAATAACATGGAATCTTATCTACCATCTTCCGCCTGTAAAGGACCTTCGTCTTTCTGTGGGAACAAGCGGAGCGTTTCAGAAGAACATCAGCGGAGGTGAAGAGTTTCTGATTCCCGATCACAGAATATTCGACTGGGGTGTATTTGGGTTTGCGAAGTGGCATCACAAGATGCTGGACATTGCAGGTGGAGTTCGTTTCGATCGCAGAAGCTTTAGCGCAGATCCCTTGTTCCTAAACGATGAAGGGGTACCCTCTGATGATCCCGGCGACTATCAGAAGTTTGCAGGAGGCTCACCGGTGTTCTCCAACTACTCGGCCAGTCTCGGCGTTACGGAGGCCCTGAGCAGTGCGCTCACGCTGAAGATGAACATTTCGCGCGGCTTTCGGGCGCCTTCAGTGACTGAGTTGTATGCGAATGGTCGGCACGAAGGCTCCCTTCAATATGAGTATGGCAATCCCCGCCTCGATGCTGAGAAGTCGTTTCAGCTGGATTTCGGACTAAATCTTCAAACTGATCACGTCACCATAGAGGCGGCGCTGTTCCGAAACGCTATCAACGACTACATCTACTTGCGCAAGTTGGTGGGCAGCGATGGTCGCGACAGCATACCCGATCCGGATGAACCTGTCCCTGCGTATGGATATACCCAGGGTGATGCACGACTGGTAGGAGCGGAGCTCACAGTTGACATTCACCCGCACCCATTCGACTGGCTGCACTTTGAAAACACATTCTCTACCGTTCACGCGCTAAACCTAAGCGAGCGGGCGTCCGACAGCACGCGTTATCTTCCATTCATTCCCGCACCCACGTATCGCGGTCAGTTGCGTGCAAACCTCAACGTGTTCGGACGCCGCATCTTCAACTCATTTGTTATGTTTGAGTTCAGATACACGTGGGAACAGAGCCGCGTCTTACTTGAAAACGGAACCGAAACGCCAACACCCTCCTACTCGATATGGAATGCGGCCGCAGGTACCTCTATCCGAAAGCGCAATTCTCAGGATGCCCTTCTATCGATCTATCTCGCACTGGACAACATCTTTGACACCGCCTACCAGGACCACCTGAGCCGGCTGAAGTACGCGCCGGAGAATCCGGTTACGCTGCGAAGAGGGATTTTTAATATGGGGAGGAATTTTAGCGTTAAAGTAATAGTGCCACTTGGGGGGGGGAGAGTAAGAGGTGATCAGTAATCGGTAATCGGTGGGATCTTAAAACGCCTTCGCGTGGCCCTTAATCCCCCAAACGGGGGCCGACGCGCATTGCCTACTGCCCCCTACCCACCAGAAATTTCTTCACGTCTTCCAACTTCAGCACGCCCTCATAATACGCCTTCCCAAAGATCACAGCAAACACGCCCATATCGTTCAGGCGTTTGATGTCGTCGATACCGCGAATGCCGCCGCTGGCGAGGACGCAAATTTCGGGGAAGCGGTCGATGAGGGCTTGATAGAAATCAAAGGCAGGGCCTTCAAGAACACCATCGCGGGAAACGTCTGTTGACTTGACGTACTTCAACCCGCGGCTATAGAAATAGTCGAGATGTTCGTATAATGTGATCTGTGCCTTTCGCCGCCAGCCACGATAAAGAAGTTCTTTCGTATCGACGTTCGTGACATCAGCACCAAGCGTAATTTTTTCGCGACCGTATGAGATGATCCACGAAGCAAACAACTCGGGATCCATCACGGCTACGCTGGATGCCGTGATGTAAGCTGCCCCCGCTTCAAATGCCTTGGCAATGTCGCCGTCCGTCATAATCCCGCCGGTAAAGTCGACCTTCAGGTTAGTGTAAGCCCGGATGGCTTCGACGATGTGATAGTTTACCGGCGACCCCGATTCAGCACCGTCGAGGTCGACGAGGTGAACAACATCAATGCCGTGGTCTTCAAACCGCTTCGCGAGGTCGAGCACGTTTTCATCATACGCCTTTTCGCTGGTTGGGTCGCCTTTTCGCATTTTGACCACCCTTCCCTTGCGAATGGCTATGGACGGAATAACCTGGATCATATCGCTAAATTAAGAGCGTATTGCAAAGTTTCTCAAAAATGATGCAGCCCGCCGAAAATATTCCCGGACGGAAGGATCCGGTAAGATCCTTGCTGTGGAAATGGCTAACTTGGGCTAAACCCAATCCTGTATATGGATACACGCTTTTTTTTGGGTCTGCTTTTTTGCCTGACCATCACTTTTGACACGTTTTCTCAGGCTGCGCGACGGAGCCTTCCTTCAAGTGTTAACCACCCGGCCATTAACAACTTCGCACCGTACATGAGCCTGGACGGGGACGCGCTTGTGTTTATCTCTGACAATGCCGACGACTACGTGCTTACGCCGTTCTTCAGTTACCGAACGCCACGCAGCGACTGGCGGCCTCCGACCGAACTTCCAAAGACCATACACACACGTCTGAATTACCTGTGGGGCTACACCCTGAGTCCGGATGGAAAGACCCTTTACTTCTCTACCATTAAGTCGCCTGGAGTAGGGGGGTACGACCTGTGGATGAGCGAGCGTACAGGGTCGTCGTGGTCGACACCTCAGAACCTCGCAGCACCGCTGAACACACGCGCCCATGAGGCGTGCGCCACCTTTACGCCTGATCAAAAGACGGTATACTTCATGCGGTGTCAAACCATGTCGCAGAAAGAAGCTTCCGGCTGTACGATCATGATGGCGCAAAAGCAGGCCAACGGTCGTTGGGGAGAACCTGTGGCATTGCCACCTTCCATCAACACGGGAAACGCACAGGCGCCCCGCATACTCGCCGATGGTGAGACTTTGATCTTCAGCTCTGACCGAGCCGGAGGAAAGGGAGGTATGGACCTTTATATAACGAGATTCCGCAATGGATCGTGGACCGATCCTGTACCGCTGACTTTCGCGAATACGCCGGAAGACGATCAATTTGTGAGTGTTAATGCTACGGGTCGGTACCTCCTGCGCGACGCGCCCGGTCCCCGCAAGCGTGAGATGGCTGAATTCCTTATTCCAGGTCACCTTCGTCCGAAAGGCCTGATGCGCGTAGAGGGTACGATAGATGGCTCGAAGTCGGCCTTTGTGTCGGTGTATGACCTTAGTAATGGCAAGCGCATCTTTAACGCAAAGCCTGATGCCCAGGGCTTCGTGAAAGTCTATCTGATGGAAGGCTCAACATACGAGTTGTCCATTGATCCGGAGCAGGATCAGATGATGTATTTCTCGCGTAAATTCGATCTCACAGGTGACTCACTTGAACAGGTAGCTCGCATTGCACCGCGCATTGCACCGCCCGCTCCGGGTGATGAGATTCCACTCGAAATGGTGGAGTTTAACGGAAACGACATTGCGCCCGCGTCATCTTCTGAACTGAAGCGCGCGGCGCGTCTGATTCGCGGAAATCCCGGGCGCGAGTTCGCGATAAAGGTCGTCATGACCGGATACCAGGAGGACTCCATCCGGTCCAGCCCTGAACTTACGGAGGTGCGCTATGACTCCATCAGGATGACGATGGAAGTGATGGCATCAACGGAAATTAATCCGGACTCTGTAGTGCAGCAGATGCGCGACACCGTGATTGTGAAACAGTGGTTTCATAATGATCGGACAAACCAGCAAGCAGAAGCCGTCGTCGCTAATCTTGAGCGTCAGGGGGTACCGAGGGATCGACTCACGATCGAGACAATGGCGTTGCCTGGGGAGACGAGGAGCGTGCGGGTGTTTTTGGTGGTGAAGCGTTAGGAAGCACCAAGCGCCAGCTAGCGCTGAAACGAAAAAGGAACAGCCACGAGCGTCTTGTCCCACATCAGCACCATCTCCACATCGTCGCCCACGGACTCGAACGTTACCGTGAATTGTTCGACAACACGGTCTTGTGTCATTGCAGGAACGTCGATGGTAAGCACGTCGCGAGCAGGATCACGATTGGGCTCACCCTTGGAGTTGATACCCCATTGGCCGTGTTCGGAATTGAAGATGATGGTCCAGGTGTCAGGACGCGGTATCGTCCAGAGGCTGTATTTTCCACGCTTGAGAACCTTTCCCTCGAATGTCAAATCCTTGTCCGTTTCAAAAGTGGTGGCTTCGTTGGCTCCGGTGCGCCACACCTGACCGTACGGCACCAGGCCTCCAAATATCTCCCTGCCCTTCTTGTAAGGTCGGTTGTAAAAAAGCGTAATGTTAAGGTCGCCCCGGCCATAGCTGACGTACTCCTCCGGGCTGAGCGATTTCTCGCGACGCAGGTTAAACTGCATTATGGCAATAACTATGGGAATCAGGGCTATGCCTATGCCTGCAATTATGATGGCGCGTCTCATGTAGATTATAACGTATTCGGAGGGTCGTTACGAGGTTCTAACATAAAAGGTTTTTGGCGAATCTGTCCAAAAAAATCCGGGTGAAATCCATAAGTTTGCAGGCAAATACGGTATGTTATGGATTGGATGCCCTTCTACATTGTGATCTTGTTGTTCCTTTTGGCCATCGTGGCACCGTGGGTTATCCCCAACAGCAAGATCAGCAACAACAAGCATGACAACAAATACTAATCCCTCCGGGCATTAATGAACGCCTGTGTCTTCTGCGGTTCCAGCCTGGGAGACAATCCTGTTTTTCAAGACGCAGCGGAGTCACTAGGCTCAAGCCTGGCCAGATCCGGCATTACCCTGGTATACGGTGGCGGCAACGTTGGGTTAATGGGCGCTCTTGCCAATGCCGTGATGCGGGATGGCGGCGAGGTGATCGGCATAATTCCCGAATTCCTTCTGAATCGTGAAGTGGGGCATCGGGGTATTACCCGATTGGAAGTCGTCCGTTCCATGCATGAGCGCAAACGCAGGATGGCTGAACTCGCTGATGTTTTTATTGCGCTGCCGGGCGGTTGGGGGACACTGGAAGAGTTGGCGGAAATTCTCACATGGAATCAATTGGGGTTGATATCCCGCCCTGTATACCTGCTGAACTGCAACGGGTTTTACGATTCTCTTGTTGACCAGATGAGCAGGATGGTCGCGCACGGTTTCCTGACACGCAGGAGTTTCAGCCTCATCAACATCGTAGACGACCCTTCGGACCTCGTCCGCAGGCTCCGGTCATAAGCCGCACAATCGGTTTACCGATAAATCTCTAAATTGATGGGGCGACGCCATATGTCAAAAAAACTGACCATCTTCTGTACGGGGATCCTTCTCATCTCCAACCTAACCTTCGGACAAAGGCCGTTGGGTTTTATGTTGGAGGAAGGCAGGAAGAGGGTGCAGATACCGTTCGAGTTGAGGAATAACCTGATCATTGTTCCGGTGGTACTGAACGGAATGCTTCCGTTGAAATTTGTGGTCGATACCGGCGTACAGACCGGAATTCTCACACAGAAAGCCTTTAGCGACATCCTCAACCTCCCCTATTCCAAGAGATATGTTATCTCAGGCCCAGGCGGGCAAGGATATGTGGAGGCTTATATCACGAACAATGTCTCCCTCGACTTGCCTGGAATTCACGGAACCGGACATGCTTTGCTGGTCCTCAACGAAGACTACCTGGAACTACGCAATTACCTTGGAACGGATGTCCACGGGATTTTGGGATACGAACTCTTCAGCCGATTCATCGTCGAGATCAACTACGAAAAGAAACTCCTCATCGTCACAACACCTGCCGCGTTCAAACCCAAGCGGAGATACAAGAGGGTCAAGATAAGCGTGGAGGACACGAAGCCCTACATTACTACCGAGGTGGTGATGGCGACCGGTGAGGTGATCCAGGCCAAGCTGATGATGGATTCTGGCGCCAGTCATGGCTTGTTGCTTGAGCCGCAGGCGGACCCGAGGATTACCGTTCCGGTGAAGACGGTTAGTAGTCAGATTGGCCGCGGTATCGGAGGCGCAATTATGGGGAAAGTAGGGCGCGTTCGGTCTCTAAAGATGGGAGATTATCTGTTGGACGAACCTGTTGCCAATTTCCCTGATCCAAACAGCTACATGGACAGCCTGAAGATCGGGAAGACCGCACGGCACGGTACGATCGGTGGCGAAATCCTCAGTCGGTTCAACATTGTGTTCAACTTCTCCCGCGAAGAAATTTTTGTCAAAAAGAATTCAGCATTCAAAAAGAAGTTCTACTACAACCTCAGTGGGCTTATCGTTAAGGCCATCGGATCTAATCTGAACACATTTGAGATTACAGAGGTACGCGATGAATCGACCGCAGAGAAAGCCGATATCCGGGAAGGCGATCTCATCCTTTCGGTCAATGGAATTTCAACAACTACGCTTGACCTGAACCAGCTACTCGGCCTGCTGAGTACCAAGCCAGGCAAAAAAATCAGCTTACAGATCAGCCGCGAAGGTCAGATCCTCCGAAAAACATTCAGACTGGAAGATGCTATTTGATCAGGCGCCGGCAAGTTGCCGCTTGCGCATATTGTATGCCGTGTAGAGGAACAATTGCGTGCGCCGCGACTTGATAGCGTTCTTAACCGTGTTGAGGATTGATTCCGTAGAGATGTTTTGCTTCAATACGTAGTCCAGCACGCTAGACGAACCGTGGCTCTCTTCATAGTTGGAATTCTTAAGCACGGTGACCGGTATGTCCTTTGTCTTCTTGTTGGCGGCAAGTGCCTGTAGGGCCTCAGTTAGTTCAGCCCGACCGATGTTGTCGTCGATGAGAATATAATTCGGCTTAAACGTTGTAAGCCTTTCGAGGAGACTCTTTACGTCAAATGCAATCTCAGTAACAATCTTGTTACCGGGAATCATTTGCACCTTGTTCAGAATCGAGCTGAGCTCGATCGGGTTGTTGCCCACGAGCAACAGATTGAGCGGTTCGACCGCCCGTACGGGAACTTGGGTTGCGGTTTCCATAAGCCAACTAATTAAAGCCAATTAAAGGGCCGGTCCATGTAAGAACAGCGTAATAAATAAACGCAATTTTTACCAAATTGTTTCCGGTCAGATTTGACAGCCGACATAGTTTTTCTGCCGTTCATCGAACCGGGCGTCTACCAGCTGCAATTAATGGGCCACACGTCGACAAAACGCGTCGCAATCATAGGCGGAGGCCTGTCAGGCCTTGTAGCGGCCATTCAACTGGCACGTTGTGCAATTCCGTGTGTCGTAATTGAGAAAAATGAATACCCGCAACACAAAGTCTGCGGAGAATATGTCTCAAATGAAGCCGTGCCGTTTCTCAAATCGGTCAACTTACTCCCCAGACATTTTGACCGGTTTCCCAAAATTGAAAAGTTTCTCCTTTCGGCATTGGGCGGAAAAGTTGTGCAACTCAAACTTGATCTCGGCGGATTTGGAATCAGCAGGTACTGTTTTGACAACCACTTGTATGAAGTTGCCCTTTCAGAAGGAGTTGAATTCCTTCTCAACACTGTTGGTAACGATGCTGTTTTTGAAGAAGACCAATTCACGATCCGCTGCGAAAAGCAAACGCTCCAGGCTGACGTAGTCATTGGCGCGTTCGGCAAGCGTTCCCGCATGGATGCCAGGCTTGACCGGGCTTTTATGCACAAACCATCGCCCTGGGTCGCAATCAAGTATCATGTGGAAACAGATTTTCCAAATGACACCATAGCGCTTCACAATTTTCAAGGAGGCTATTGCGGTGTCGTGCGCGTAGAGGATGGTATCACCAATGTGTGCTACCTCGCGAAACGCAGCAGGCTTAAGGCTTCAGGCAATGTGGACGTGATGGAAAAGGAGATAAGTCGGGAGAATCCCTGGCTTGCCGACTTGTTTGCAAACAGTACGCGTCGATTCGCGCGGCCGCTTGTAATCAACGAAGTTTCTTTTGAAACGAAGGCGCCGGTTGAACGCCACATTCTTATGGCCGGAGATGCCGCTGGCATGATTGCGCCATTGTGCGGCAACGGCATGGCCATGGCCATACACGGCGGGAAGCTGGTTGCTGAGTCGGTGATTCAGTATTGTGAAGGAAAATTGACGCGGGGCGAAATGGAAACCTTGTACGCAGCTCGATGGCGCAAGGAATTTTCAGCTCGGCTTCGCATAGGCAGACTCCTGCAGCAATTGTTTGGCGGCGGCGCGGTGTCAAACCTGGCGGTGACCCTCGCAAAGATTGATCCAATAGCCAGTTGGTTAATACGGCATTCGCACGGAAACCCCTTTTAGCTGGCGAAGCGATCCAGGATGTTTTGGTTGTCGATATAGAAGAACAGGAAGAAGACATTCATACAAGTTGCTGAAACGAAATTCAGTCGCATTGTATGATCATAGTCGGCGGCAATTTCGCTTTGCCGAACCTGCATGTACCACAAGACAAAATACACAACGATGGGAAACATCGCGATTGTGAATATGACGCTGTACTCGGCGCTGAAATACAAGCCAAAAAACGCTGCGAATCCTACGAACACCAGCAGAAAGACGGTGCCCGCCAGGTGAAACGTTCCAATTATTCCCACAAGCCGACTGATCGTCATGTCACCCCGACGGGCGTCTTCACTATGCTGGTAAACCTGAGTCATGGGATAGTTGCCCAGTAACATCCACGACGTCAGCAAGCCGGCGTATATCGTAATCGATGTGAGTGCTTCACCTAAAGTGTAGTCGTTGATGCCAACGTAGCACATGATGAAGGTGAAAAACCCCTGGAAGAATCCGGCAGCAAGCCAGCCGGTAATGGGATACTTTTTCAATCGGATTGAAGGATGGCTATAGGCTTTGGATACCAGGCCGTATACCAACAACATAATTGCGAAAAGGACATTCACAAATACGAGGCCCAGCAGTATTGCTATGGTGTCCAGGGCCAGTGAAACTCCGTACAGGTCGCGGGTTACTTGCGGTGGATTGCGAAGACCGCCAATACTTTCTTCGTCCCGGTCGAAATAACTGTTGTATCCATTGCTTGCCGGGTACAGAAAAAAGTGAACGATTGCAAATACCCAAAGGATCCGCGCCACGCTCGCATTGGGCGACAGCGAGAGGGCAAAAAGAAAAACGGGCAGCAGAAAAAATGAGAAGGGGATACGCAGGTGAAGCCACGTAGACCGTGAAAACATAATGCTCCTTTTACAACAAGGTAAGCACAAATTGGATTATAATTAAGAATGGCTTTCGTGAGCGGTATCGGTGTAGCAAATCCTCCCCATAGAGTTCCGCAAATGCAGATCGCAGATTTTATGGTCAGGGCTATGCAACTCGAAGGCGCCCGGGAGCGGAAGCTGCGGGCGGTGTTCCGGGCAAGCGGTATCGACTATCGGTATTCGGTGCTGAAAGATTATGGAAGCAAAAATGGATTGTCGTTCTTTCCGAACACGCATGATCTGGAGCCCTTCCCTACTACTTCGCGGCGTATGGACCAGTTTCGATGTCATGCCGCCAGCCTCAGCGTGCAGGCCATCCACGACGCGCTTGGTGACAGATACAGCGGGCGCGACTTTACGCACCTCATTACCGTCTGCTGCACGGGTATGTATGCGCCGGGACTCGACCTGGAGATCATGAAGCGATGTAACATCACCCAATCCGTGCATCGCCTTTCGCTGAACTTCATGGGTTGTTACGCAGCCATCAATGCCCTGCGGACTGCAAATGCCCTTTGTGATGCAGCGCCGGGATCCAGGGTGCTTGTCGTTTGTGTCGAACTGTGCAGCCTTCACTTCCAGAAGGAATATTCCGAAGACAACCTGTTGGCCAACGCACTTTTCTCGGATGGAGCTGCGGCAGTCGTGATTGAAGGTCAACCGTCCAACGGGGGATTGAAGCTCGATCAGTTTCACAGCATCGTCGTTGACGAAGGACGCAACGACATGGCCTGGAATGTCGGTGATCACGGTTTCGAGATGAAATTGTCGTCCTACATTCCTGACTTGGTGCGGGATGGTGTGCGCGATCTGAGCGAACGATGTTTAAAGCAAGTGCGACCAGATGATGTTGATTATTTCGCAATCCACCCGGGAGGAAAGAGAATACTGGATGCTGTTGAGCAGCAGATGAACCTTCCACCAGAGCGCAATCGGTTCGCGCGTGAAGTGTTGCGTGAATACGGCAACATGTCGTCACCATCCGTGTTGTTTGTTCTGAAACGTATTTGGGACACGCTTACGGCGAATGACGATGGCAAAACAATTCTCGCGCTTGCATTTGGCCCCGGTCTCACGCTGGAGAGTATGCTCCTCCGCATAGAACGCCGTTCACGATGACACAATTTGCCATACGCTCGGATCAGCAGGAAATAATGGATGACCTCACATGCTCGGGTGACGACGTTCGGCAAGCACTTCACGAACTGGAAGTCATCAATGCGTGGCTTGGAGGCAACGCAGTGACGTTGGAGGGTGTTGCAAAACTTGTCAAGGGTATCAAGCCAGGCACTGAGATTACCGTAGCTGATCTGGGATGCGGAAGTGGTGACATCGCCGAGCGGGTGCGCAGTATGCTTCTGTCGAAGGGATTGAAGCCTCTAGTTCTGGGCATTGATGCGAACCCTAACATCATTCAGATCGCCCGTGCAAATCATCCCGACCTCCACTTTGAAGCGCTCGACATTTTTTCCGAAGCCTTCCGGCATTTCCGGTTCGACATCGTCACGGCCACCTTGTTCTTTCATCATTTTGATTCAAAACGCCTGGCGGCATTCATACGTCAATTGCTGAGTCAGACGCGGATGGGCATTGTCATCAATGACATTCACCGGCACTGGTTTGCATTTCATTCGATCCGATTACTCACAAGGATGTTTTCCCGCTCTCCGATGGTTCGTAACGACGCCCCGGTGTCCGTACTGCGGGCGTTTTCACGCCGCGACCTGGAGGATATCCTGGCGGATGCCGGAGTGAAGCGGTATTCCATCCATTGGCGATGGGCGTTTCGCTGGCGGGTGATTATTTATGTGTAGGGGTCGGCACACATGTAATGTTGTGACAGGGATATCAAAATAACTCTGGCACAATTTTTCGTACTTTATCCTTACAATCCCTTGAAGCATCATATGAAAGCATCTTTTAGTACGTGGGCGCTGTTCGCATTGGCGAGCGCCATCGTATTGGCATCGTGCTCTTCCAATAGCACGCTGGGTACCAGGGTTAAGGAACCGTTCCGCAGTTCAGCCTATGAGTCGAACAATAGGTTCTTCCGGGCTACGGGTAAAGGCGTCAGCAGCCAGGATAACATAGCCCGTGGCAAGGCCGACATTGAGGCAAAGTCCCAGCTAGCCGGACAGGTCAACACTACGATGAAGCAGGTGGCCGATCAGTATCTCGGTCAGACGGAGAATGCTGAGGCAGCGGACGTCGCCGATAAATTTCAAAGCCTGGTACGGCAAGTAATGAACACCGAAATCGCCGACCTGCGAAAAATTGGCGAGCAAAAATACTACAACGAGAAAACCCGCGAGTACACGGTATTCATAGCTTACGAAATTAAGAAGAACGCCATGCTGCGCTTCATGAAGAAGCAGGCGAAAGTCGACAAAACCGTCAATGAACGTCAGCGTGAACTGATAGAGAAGATTATTGACGAAGAACTGGAGAAGCTGGGGGACGATGAGTAGATGCTGATGCAGTTGCAGTAGTACCCTGCGTCTGCATCTGATCTAATGACCGTTCCTTCCTAAACGTCACAAATTTTCACGCCTGCCTTAAGCGACGCTAACGGATCCCCTCCCTTCGGAATAAACTCCTGCGCGACAAATCCCTTGAAACCTGTTTTGACGATTGCCCGCATGATGGCAGGGTAATAGAGTTCCTGTGTTTCGTCGATCTCTGCGCGTCCCGGAACGCCACCCGTATGATAGTGCGCGATGTACTTGTGATACTTGTTGATGGTGGCGATGATGTCGCCTTCCATGATCTGCATGTGATAGATGTCGTAGAGAAGCTTGAAATTCTCAGAGCCCAGCTTTTCGCACAGGGCAACGCCCCACGGTGTATGATCACACATGTAGTCCGGGTGGTTGACTTTACTGTTGAGCAACTCCATCACAATGTTGACGTTGTACTTTTGTGCGACCTTCACTACGGGATCGAGACCGCGCGCGCAGTTCTCCAAGCCGACCTGGTCGTCCATACCATTCCGGTTTCCTGAAAAGCAGATCACGTTCGTGATACCGTGGTCCGCTGCTTTAGGAATAACGTCGCTGAAGTCTTTCAGCAACTGTTCGTGATTAGCCGGATCGTTAAAGCCTTTGGGGATTCCCAGTGAACTTCCATTCGACATGGCGACGGTAAGTCCGTATTTGATGGCCACAGGCCATTCGTTTGGTCCTAGTAGTTCAACTGACTTCAAGCCCATGCCCTTTGCTGCTTCGCAGAGTTGCTCGAGTGGAATGTTCTGATAGCACCAGCGACATACTGAATGATTCACATTGCCCGCGAGAGGTAGCGGAGCAAGCTTGTCGAGCGCTGCTGAAAACGCTGGCACACTCACGGTGGCGAGCGTACCGGCCGCCATAGTTTTCAACGCCTGTTTCCTTGTAATTTTCATGACCTGGTCTTTAGGATGGAGTATTCAAAATGCATTTGATTGAAGGTATCAAGTTAACGGGAATTGGGGAAATGGCAATGTGGATATGGGAGGAACGTCAGATTCCTCCCAAATCCATTTTCGGTTAATTTCCATAAGTTTGGTTCGGTGAAACACAAACTCAGACACGTTGCGATATCGGGAAATATTGGTTCTGGTAAGACAGAGCTTACAGCACGCCTGGCTAAGCATTACGGCTGGACACCCTTGTACGAGTCGGTAGATAAAAATCCCTACCTGCGCGATTTTTACTATGACATGGCGCGCTGGTCGTTTCACCTGCAGGTCTACTTCCTCAATACACGGTTCCGGCAGGTTAAGCAGGTTGAGCAAAGTGACACCACTGTAGTTCAGGACAGAACCATATACGAAGACGCTCACATTTTTGCGCACAACCTGCACAGTACAGGATTGATGAGTGAACGAGATTATGCAAGCTATCTCGATCTGTACCGATCCATGATCGACATGACAGCTCCACCGGATCTGCTGATCTACCTGAAGGCGGATATCCCCAAACTGGTGGCCAATATCCAGAAACGCGGTCGCGATTTTGAGAACGCCATGAGCCTGGACTATCTCAGGAACCTCAATCAGCGCTACGAGGAATGGATTGCGTCGTACGATCTCGGAAAGGTATTGACGATCGATGTGAATGACCTGGATTTCGTAGGGCGGGTGGAGGACTTTGCCGTGGTTGCGAACAAGATTGACCTGGAACTCTACAACCTTTTCAATCAGTAGATATTTTATTGTACTTTCCGGGCCAAACTCCGATTCCGTTCCTTGCTGCTGTTTACAGTTTTCTCGTACGACTTCACGCCTCAGGGTTTCGCCTTCTTGCTCCTTGTTGGTCTCTTCGTGGGAATGGCCAAGACGGGAGTGCACGGTGCCGGGATGATGGCGGTACCGCTTCTTGCGGCCGTCTTTGGAGGGCTTGCGTCCGCCGGGTTATTGCTGCCCATGCTCGTGATGGCCGACGCTATCAGCGTAGTCTACTACCACCGGCACGCATCGTGGAAGCATTTGCGCCGCCTGTTCCCCTGGGCAGCGGCCGGCGTGATACTCGGTACGATATTCGGTGAAAACGTCGACGATGCCACATTCAAGTTGGTGATGGCGGTGATCATCCTTGTGAGCATTGCCATCATGATCTGGCTGGAGCGGGGTCATAAGCAGGACATCCCCGATTCTCGTTTGTTTGGATGGGTGTCAGGCGTTGCAGCCGGGTTTACGTCGATGGTGGGCAACCTGGCCGGGTCTGTAATGGCAGTGTACCTGTTGTCGATGCGGCTCCCCAAGAATGTCTACATCGGTACCACCGCGTGGTTCTTCATGGTGGTGAATTGGTTTAAGGTTCCTTTCCACATTTTCTCCTGGCACACCATTACACTTAATTCTTTTCTTCTCGATCTGCTGATGCTACCGGCCATTGGGATTGGCGCGTGGCTTGGCATTATCATCGTTCGTCAGATTCCCGAACGCATGTATCGGTGGTTTGTGATCGTAATGACGCTGGTGGCGGCGACGTTTATGTTGATATAGTGTTGGGGTGTTGCCGTAAAGGAGGCCTGTCGGTGCTTCACGGTTACGGTTGGTGTGAATTTCGCGTTCAGGGTGACGAGAATACGTTGGACAGCTTCGACGTGTCGTTTCTTCCGTTCACCGCAATGACGCGAAGGCGCAAAGTACGCGAAAGGACTATCAGGGACCAATAACACCCCTCCAGCCCTGGAGCCCTCCGGTGTGTACCACAAGTATCGTAGACCCACGAGGAAAGTAATTTTTCTTTATAAGATCAAATACTCCAAACATCATCTTGCTTGTATACACCGGGTCGAGAAGAAGTCCTTGTTGACGTTGAAAGTCATCAATGAATGATCGTAGCGTGTCATTCATCTTTGCGAATCCTCCGAAGTGATAGTCGGTGAGGAGATGCCAGGGAGTGGGAGACGCGCATCCTGTCAACTGTATCAGCTCGGTGATTTTTGTTGGAAGCGAGGTATCCTTCGACGCAGCGAAACCAATGATCGTACTATCGACGCCTGACGTTACCAGGCCTGCGAGTGTGCCACCGGTGCCTACGGGAACACATAGAAAGTCGTGAGGGATGTCATTCAGCAACCTTCCAAATTCCTGAACACCGCGCAGTGCATGAATGTTGCTGCCACCTTCGGGAATGATGAAGGCATCGGGCCATTCCTTTTGCAGCATGTTCATAAATTCCGGTTGCGAACGCTCCTGATATTTTGAGCGCGATATGTAGTGCAAGTCCATGCCCCACTGCGCAGCGTCAGATAAAGTGGCATTGAGCGGCAGATGTTCCTCTCCGCGAACGATCCCGATGCTTTTCAATCCCCATGCAGCGGCTGCGGCGGCAGTCGCATGAATATGGTTGGAATACGCACCGCCAAAAGTGAGAATTGCCGTCTTTTTCTCAGTGACGGCGGCCTGCAGGTTGTATTTCAACTTCCACCATTTGTTGCCTGAAACGGTGTTGTGATTGAGATCTTCCCGCTTCAGCAGGATGTGAACGCCCGCGCTTTCCGCAACCGGATCCCTGATCTCCTGAACGGGTGTCGGTTTATACTGCAACATCTTCTGACAACCTGTGACAAAGCAAGGTATTTCGATTTCCCTGCATTACAAACGCACCGTACATTGCCCAAAAAAGGGAGGCGTATGGAACAGCAGGGATATTTCAAGGGCAGAGGGTCGCAGGTGCGAACGGCCAACAAATTCTTAAAGAACGAATATGTAAGTGAACATGTAGAGGGTCTCGACGAACCCCTGCTGTCTGCTCCTACAACTCAGGTATTTTACGAGCAGCCGAATACGATCGTCAACAAGGTGAACAGTCCTGACCTGAGCCTGATGTATTCACTCAATCCGTATCAGGGCTGCGAGCACGGTTGCATTTATTGTTACGCTCGCAATACCCACGAATACTGGGGGTTTAGTGCAGGCCTCGATTTCGAGAGCAAGATCATCGTAAAACAGAATGCGCCACAATTGCTGGAGAAGTTCATTCTTCATCCCAACTGGAACGCGGTTCCTATCATGTTGTCGGGTAACACCGACTGCTACCAGCCCCTGGAACGCAAGCTGCGAATTACCCGTGGACTGCTCGAAGTTTTTGCGCGGTATCGCCATCCGGTCGCCATGATCACCAAGAACAGCCTGATCCTCCGCGATCTGGACATTCTTCAGGATCTGGCTCGTGATCAGTTGGTGCAGGTGTACATTTCGATAACTACACTGGATGAAAAATTGCGATCGATAATGGAACCAAGGACGGCCAGTTCCGCAAGACGGCTCGCGACTATTGAAGCGCTTTCGAAGGCAGGCGTACCGGTTGGTGTTATGAACGCGCCGATCGTACCTGGCCTTAACCATCATGAGATTCCCGATGTGTTGCGCGCCGCTGCAGACCACGGTGCACTGGCCGCCGGCATGACGGTGGTTCGTTTAAACGGATCTATCGGAAAGATTTTCGAGGACTGGTTGCGGAAGAATTTTCCCGACCGGTTTAACAAGGTGTGGAATCAAATCTGTGAACTACACGATGGGCAGGTCAACGATTCAACATTTGGCCGGCGCATGACCGGCGAGGGACGCTTTGCTGAAGCAATCCATCAACTGTTCAGGGTAGCAAAGAAGAAGCACTTTAGTGGTCGAAGCCTTCCGCCAATCGATTTGACAAAGTTTCGTAAGGGAGGAACACTCACACTCTTCTGATCACGTGGCTCTGGCAGACTTGAGAACGCGCTCGAAGACTTCGAGTCGGCCCGGTACGTCAGGAATCTCGACGTTGAATGATTCATCGAGAAGTTCTACCAGTTCCTCAACGCGAGTAATGGTCCTTTTTTCCGATTCCCCGCCAAGACGGTGAAAGGAGTATTCAGTATTTCGCAAAGCATGCCTGACGCCATCGTCCACGCGCGCAGCAATGATGCCGGTGACGAAGTGTGATTCGGGATTGTTCGACAAGTACCAACTGGCTACCTGATAATCGACAGGATGTTGCTCGCTGAGATCAAAGCGATATAACGCTTTCCATTCTCCGCGCAACTCTACTTCCAATCGGTAGTCATCGCCGTGAGTGACAAGCCTGAAGCGTTCGTGCGTTGTTTCCTGCGGTGTGTCCTTTACAAGCAACAGGGGTCTTGTTAGCGTCATGCCACCAAAGCCCACATCAGCGATGTACTGTTCGGAGCCAAGCTCAATGAGCAAAAGCATATGGCTGCGCGGAGTAATCTGCTCCAGCGGATGGTTCCAAAGTACGCGCGCCGCCAGTCCGCGAACGGAGTACCCCAACGATTCAAGCACGAACTTCAGCAACAGATTGTGTTCGTAGCAATAACCACCGCGTCGTCGCTTCAGCATCTTGTCTGAAAGCGACGCAAGGTCCAGCCTGACCGGAATGCGAAGCAAAGGATTCAGGTTTTCAAATGGGATGTGCTTCGGATGAAGTCGATGAATTTGATTGAGTGTGTCGAGGTTTGGCGTTCTATCCCCGGAATAGCCAATGCGATTGAAATACGCATCAACATCCACGCTCTGAACATCAGTGTCGTGTCGCGGTGCTGTTGTCGTTGCCATGGCAAACCAATTTTCGGTTAATGCCCTAAACGGGATTTGCGCAGCGAGGGATACTACGCTGAGAGGAACTTTTTTACAATCCCCTCAATCGATACACTATTCCGCGAAATGCTTGTGGAAGGCGACAATGGTTTCAATGCCCATTCTGAAATTCTTGATTCCGAAATGCTCGTTCGGCGAGTGAATGGCGTCGCTATCGAGTCCGAAGCCCATAAGCACGGTATCCAGGTTCAATTCCTTCTTGAACAAGGCGACAATGGGAATGCTTCCACCGTCGCGCGTAGGAATAGGACGCTTACCCCACACCGTTTCAAATGCCCTGGAGGCTGCAGCAAAGGCTTTGCCATCCGTGGGCGTAACGGCCGGCTCACCACCGTGATGAGCGATGACATTGACGCGAACGGTGGGCGGTGCAATGGCTTTCATGTGCCGGGTAAACAGTTCCGAGATCTCTTCGCTCGATTGGTTCGGTACAAGCCGCATAGAAATCTTTGCGTGGGCCCTGGAAGGCAAGACGGTTTTCGCCCCCTCACCTGTATACCCTCCCCAAATTCCGTTCACATCCAGCGTTGGGCGAATCCCGGTGCGCTCAAGCGTAGTAAATCCTTCTTCGCCCCAAACTTCTTCGATCTGCAGATCGCGCTTGTAAGCGTCAAGACTGAAGGGTGCCCGGTTAAGAGCCTCGCGTTCGGCGGGACTCAATTGCGCCACCTTGTCGTAAAACCCGGGAATGGTAACGCGTCCTTTTTCATCGTGAAGCGAAGCAATCATCTTACAGAGCACGTTGATGGGATTGGCTACTGCGCCGCCATAGACCCCAGAGTGCAAATCGCGGTTAGGACCGGTAACCTCAACTTCCATGTAACTGAGACCCCGAAGTCCAACCGTTATCGAAGGATGATCCAGTGAGATCATCGCCGTGTCGGAAATCAGGATGATATCTGCCTTGAGTTTTTCTTTGTTGTCGCGAACGAATGACTCGAGATTTTCTGATCCCACTTCTTCTTCGCCTTCCACCATGAACTTAATGTTGCACGTCAGCCGGTTCAGCTTGTTCATGGTCTCAAAGGCCTTCACGTGCATGTACACCTGACCCTTATCATCACAGGCTCCGCGCGCGAATATCTTTCCGTCTCGCACGGTAGGCTCAAAAGGGGGAGATATCCACAAATCCAGCGGGTCAGCAGGTTGTACATCGTAGTGACCGTATACAAGGATCGTAGGGGCGTTGGGATTCACGCGCTTCTCCGCAAACACGATGGGATGCCCACCCGTCTCACAAAGTTCCGCGTGATCGACGCCAACTTCCAGAAATCTTTCCTTCAGAAATTCCGCCGCCTTGCGAACATCCTGCTTGTACTTACTGTCGGCGCTTACGGAGGGGATTCTCAGCCAGTCGAACAATTCATCCTGGAATCGCTGGATATTGGAGTCGATGTATTCCTTTACCATCACTGTCAGATTTTGATGGCGCAAAATACTGAGAATTCACTTAAACGTGCAGGCTAAAAGCCGTCGTCTTCCAGTTCCTTGTCCTTCTTCTCCTGGTCGGTTTGTGAAGGCAGGGGCTGCCCAATAGGCGTTGCGGGCTCCGAGGATGGCGTTACCATGGACTGGCTGTTCAGGCTGTAGGGCGATTCAATGCCGTAGTAGTCCTTGCGGAATCGGTTAATGAACGCAACCGTTTCTTCATCGCTGCCCGGTACGAAGGCGATCTCACCGATCTTGGTTTTTCCGGCGTTGGTTCGCTTCATGATGATATTGTTGAATTCGTCGCTCGCCGCATGCACCAGTATGCGGCTGCCTTCAAAGCCTATATAATACCAGACGTCGCCGGATGCTTTGAAGAACAGGTTCATCATTTCCACGCCGTCCTGATCGCGCTTTATTTCCAGAAAGCCTTCGAAAGCTCCGTTGATGTCCTTGTTGAGGATATTGGAAATTCCGATTGCCCCCTCTGAATAGAAAGCCTTATGCTTTTCCGACCACTTAAGATTCACGTTCGAGATGACGAGGGGTTTTACCAACGGTTGGAGTGTTGCCAACGACACGTAACCTTCGAGACTTCTCTGTTCGTAATCGCGTGTGATTCGCTCGCCAACGATGTTGGCCATTTTATACAGCAACTCCGTTTGATCCCCCAAACCTTCGTCGGCACCCTGCGTCACGACCACATCCTGTATCTCCTTAGCCATCACATCAAAGGCCTGCGTAGGGATGTTCGAATCCAGGACCATGAAGGTATTCATCCGGATTTCGTTGGATGCCATGTTGCCGGAGCCCAGCACAGACGCCCTGACGTTAAATCCGTTGTTAGCGCGAACGAGGTTCACGGGACCTTCAAAACGGATGTGTTGATTCTCGTCGTTGTAGGCGAACACTTTTCCTTCGAGTTTCTCACCACTGGCCTTACCGGGATCCTCTATCTTATACTCTTTCGTTTCAGTATCGTAAAAGAGTTTTCCCGATGGCGTGAACAGACTTTCGTCGCCGTCGTTTTTCTTGTCGTTAAGGAACGTGATGTACAGGCTGTTGTCCATGCCGAAGTTCAGCCCGGCCTCGACTTTCTCACCCTGATCGTTAACCGCATTATCGAAATCGATCATGACATCCGTTTCGTCGCCGGTCTGCGAATACGCAATCCAGCCTTTGTAGCCCTCGATGTTCTTGATATCGAGTTTCACATACCCATCGAGTTGGAGGGCTGGTCTCCGGGCGTACATGGTCATATCACCCTTGTAGAACATACCGGCACCAAGTACGAGTTTGTCTTCTTCGCGAACGGAACCGCGTGCTACAGTCTGCATCGCGCCAGGCTCATAGTTCTTCGAGCGCCTTGAAGCGACAATTTCTTCCACGGGCTCCAGGTGGAAGTCAGTCATCTTGATGGCGAAGGTGTCCTTGAGTGCATTAACGTACTGGTAGGTGGCATATCCCGTGAACTCCTTTCGGGAGATGATGTCCACCACGCCTTCGGTCAGTCGGTGATAGGCGTTCAGCGTATCCAGGACGATCGTCGTGTTCTTAAGCGTGCCGATCTTCGCATTCTCCAGAATCAACACTTCGTTGTTTTCCGGAGTTATCATGGCATCCGCCACGATGATGTAGGGGATACCGCTGACTTTCAGTTGTTGTGTCGTAAGGTCATACTCGGCGCTCTCGGCATTGAAAGCGAGTGAGTCGAGTTCCTCCCGTGTCGTGTAGAAGTAGGAATTTTCAAGAGGCACATTCGGACTCTTGCTCATCACGATCTTCTTCGTATCGAAATTGTATCGCGCATTCGGGATGGATGTCTTCACCTGTGCATAAGGGAAGTTGATAGCTGCCACACCTTCTACTTCCGGACTGATATCTGCGTAGTTTTGTTCGAGGTTAAAGTTTAATCGGATGTCGTTCCCGAAGATCAGGGGCTTTCGCGGATCGTTACTATTCACCTTGAACTTCGCATTTCGTGCAGAGAAGGCGTCTCCCGTGAACGTCATGTTCATGGAAAGAAGTTCGCTCCCGCGCGTGTCTAGTTTTCCCTTACCGGTGACACCTTTCGAGGAAACAACAAGCTGACCGTTGAGTGTAGCCGTACTATCGTACATGTTGAACGGCGACTTCAGGTTCTTCAACCGCATCTCATCGATCTTCGGATACCACTTCATTTCAAAGTCGGCCAGTGACGTCTGCGGGAAACTTGCAGCGCCAAATTGTTTACGGTCGATTCGCGCACGGTTTCCGGTGGCAATCACCGAATCGGGGTAAAAGAGAAAGTCCGGTGAATAAATCCGCGCGGCCAGGTATGTGATGCTCCCTGAACCACGAATGCCGCGGTTAGTCAGTGATATGTTTCCGTCAATCCTGCCGTCGCCCTTGTAAAGCTGGTAACCTGATTCGGGAATCGCGTGTTCAAATCCCAGGGATTTGTCCGGCATGGAGCGCAGTTTCTCCTTGAAACTCGGGAACATGCCACTCGATATGAACGTACCCTCAAAGTTGATGGCCGACGGATCGGTATCGTTCAAGCTGTCCAGATCGAACGGTGGAACGGCGAAGAAAATGGAGCGATCGTAAACGCCACCTAAAACTTCGGGACGGTCAAAGTAAATAACACCACCGGTCTCGGCATCCAGCCGTGGATAAGTGGGTATCTTTTGCTTGCCCGATTTGTTGTTCGCCCTGCTGATGTAAAGCGTTCCTGACGACTGTGCGGCGCTCCCGAGGCCCCCCTCCGATGCTACTGTTGAGTCCGCGCCCACCAGCGAGTTGTTAACCTTCCTTCGAATGTTTTGTCCTTTCGAATTTCGTTCTGTGACAAAGAAGTTAATGGAGTCGATGTGCGTGAGGCGGATGAAAAAGCTGTCGTACTTCAAGGTGAAACCCTTTCCGCTGATTTCGTAGTTGCCCGCATTGATGGTTCCGTCGAATTTGATATCGCGGTTTTGAAGAATCGTGATGATGCTGCTGTCCGGCTTGATTCGAACGTTGAGAGAATCGCTGACGCGGAATTCCTCCACACCACGAACCGTCATGTATCCCTTCGGGATGTTGATGGTGGCATTCGGAAGGCTGTCAATGACGGAGTGAATCTTCAGATTATCATAGTCGGATTCTCCCTTGAACGAACGATAAAGTTCAACCGCCTTCTCGTGCACGCGAACCTTGTCGGTGCGAGCATCGTATGAAACCATTCCCTTTTGAGCCAGGAACTTTATCGCCTGCTGAATCTCTGCAATGTCTTTCTTCGCGTAAACGGCGAGATCGCCAGTGTAAAATTCACGGGTGCGCTTTTTCAGACAGTATCCAACCGTGAGCACAAGGGGGTGGAAGCTGAAACCCTGTCCATTGAGCACACGGAAATCTTCGGGATCAAAAAAGTCGACTGATTCGATGATCATCGGAACGGTACGACGACCACCATCTGTGAAAATGTCGATGCTATCCGACTTCAGATCCCATCGCATGATATCGGCGCTGAAATCGACAGCGAAGAAGGGTGCCGAGTAAGGCGTGTGATGCATTGCTCCCTTGCTGTGAAGCACGATCAGTTTACGTTTTCCGAAGTCGTACCGGATGCGAACGTCAGGGTGCGAGAGCGTATCATTTCCCTGGTGGATGCGAAGCCGCGTTCTTTCGGCACGTATGGTCGAGTCGAGAAAAACAAATTCTGGTGATCGTGCGGTGAATTTGCGCTGACCGTCCAGCGTCACTTCAATCGTGGACAGATCGCCTGAGACGGACTGGCTTGAGATGGCGCGTCCCGTAAGCGAGAATCCTCCCGTATATTTTACGGTTTCATCGCCGAAGCCCTGAATGTTGAGGTTGCTTTGGTAAGATTTGAACCGCGGCCATGAAGCCCAGACGGAATCTGCGCGGGGCTCACTTTTGTATGCAAAGGAGCCCTGGATTGCGCCAGGTGTGCGTCCCAGGTAAGTGAGTTTGGCCATCTCGGCTGTAAAAGCTGGCTTGTTCACTACGAAGTTGTAGTCTTCAAAGTCGCAGTAAACCGAGTCGGGGCTAAGGCCCGCCGGAGTCCAGTCGAACCTTCCCTGATTGCCGACAAAAATTCCCTGCATGATGGCAAAGTCGCCCTTGGTGTTCCGCAGAAAAACGGAGTCGCTACGCGTCACAAAGTTCAGCGTCAGTGGCTCGAAGTGAATCACCGGCCCTTCGATTATAGGTGGTGGAGGGGGGATATACCAACTCGGCATGCCGTTGCTTCCTTCTGAAGGAGTCGTGTCTTCCCAATCGATGGGTGTATCCTCCCACGTATCGTTTACAGGCTCGTCTGCCCACAATCCTCCGGATGAAGAATCGTCGCTGTACTCCTGCATGCTGTCATCCCAGTTGTCTTCCTGCTGGACCGGCTCTTCGACGAACGTTTCCGGTACAATGAAATCGAACCGATACTGGTCGTCCAGCGCATATAGCCGGAAGGTTCTTTCGTGGTGAAGGGCGTGGTGTGCAAAGAACGTACGGCTAACCTCAAAAAAGCGGTTGGCGGCTTTCGGTTCGTATGCTTCGATAACCTGACCCGCGACGGTAAGGTATTGTGTGAGCGTAGCCGGGCTTGCTCGTTCGTCGTTTACGGCATGGGCTATCGCTGCAAGGTAGTTGAGGATATGGGGATTGAGGGCATACTTGCGTGAACGCATGTTGGAAACCTGCCGTCGGACAAGCGCTTGCTGGTCGGGTGACAGAGACCCCCAGGCCTGGACAAACGACGGTGCTACCTGCAAGGCGTAGGCGCCCCGCGTCTTTTCCAACGCTACCTTAATGCTATCTGCAAAGCCCACCGGAACTGTCCCGGCGCTATCCTGCGGGTAAACCAGGGAAACGGTTGCCAGGACCAGTATGGAGGTCAAAAAGTACTTCACAAGGTAAAACCCTCAAATTCGTAAATATTGCCCAAAATAGCCACACGCATGCCATCAGTAACAACGTAAAGCAGAGCCTTGTTAGTTTTTGGCCAACTTCAAATGATTTTCGCACTGAAAAGGGCAATTCTGAACTCGAGGAAACGCATTTTGGCAGCCTGGGCCTATTTCCGAAGCCCTAAGGCAACCCATTTTTCCTCCTCGTAGCGATGTAAGAAATCCAGGTTGTAACGTGCCGATTGTGTCAGGATGTCAGCCACGTCGGAGTCGTAAAATCCGCTCAGGAGAAGATGTCCGCCGGGCAGGAGATGCTCTGCATACCAGTCCATGTCCTCCATCAGGACGTTCTTGTTGATGTTGGCCAGGACGATATCAAAGGGTTCCTGAAAGTCTTGTTCACGGGTTGTGCCTTTGTACAGTCGGATGTTAGAACAATCGTTGAGGCGGGCGTTCTCCTCTCCGTTAATGACGCTCCATTCGTCGGGGTCTACAGCATGGATTTCCGACGCCCCAAGTTTCGACGCCATGACGGAAAGAATGGCTGTACCGCAACCCGCATCCAGCACCCGCTTGCCCTTGTGATTCACGTCGAGCTGGGCCCGGATCATAAGCCTGGTGGTAGGATGGTGACCCGTGCCGAACGACATCTTCGGCGTAATGATGATTTCGTAAGGATACTGCCGATCTGGTGTGTGAAAAGCAGCGCGGATCAGACACCGATCGTCAATGACAACGGGCTCGTAACTGCTTTCCCAGACGGCGTTCCAGTTAGTCTTCTCTACCTTATCGAAACTGAAGGTCAAATTCTGCGCAAGGCTCTTATACCGATGCAGTATTTCTTCTACCGCCTCTGCATCATACCGTTCGCCTTCGGCATACCCTTCAAATCCTCCGGGGATTTCCATGAACGCATCGAAGCCCGCCTCCGCTAGCTCTGCCAGGAGCATGTCGGAAATCTCGGCTGGGCATCGCAAGATGATGCGAGTGTGAAACATTTTGAGTAGATACAGTTGCAGGTTGTTTCTGCATCTGCCTCTGAATTAGCCGGCTGCTTTAATGATCTCTACGAACTCACGGGATTTCAGCGACGCGCCACCAACGAGGCCGCCGTCGACATCCGGGGATGAAAACAACTCGCGTGCATTGCCGGCGTTCACACTTCCACCGTAGAGGATTGAAACATCAGACGCAGTTGAATCGCCATACTTCGCAGCCAGTTGCTGGCGGATAAACGCATGCATTTCCTGGGCCTGCGCGGAGGTAGCTGTCTTTCCGGTGCCAATAGCCCAGACAGGTTCATAGGCGATTACCACCTTCTTGATTTGCGCATCATCCAGATGGAAAAGGCTGGCTTCAACCTGTTCGCGCACCAGATCCTGATGGCCACCCTTTTCACGTACCTCGAGAGGTTCTCCGCAACAAAAGATGGGAGTCAGTCCAGAGCGAAGGGCGATATCGACTTTGGCAGCCAGCAGCGCACCGTCTTCCCCAAAGTACTGGCGCCGTTCGCTGTGACCGATGATCACGTATTTCGCCTTTAGCGATGCCAGCATGAGTGCTGATGTTTCCCCGGTGTACGCACCCCATTCGTGCTGGCTGCAGTTTTGCGCGCCAACAGCGATTCGTGAACCGTCACCGAGAACCCGAAGCACCGGTACGAGATACGGGAATGGCGTGCAGAGTACGATAGTTGTATCACTGCGAACTTCATCCTTAACCATACCAGCGACCTCCGAGGCAAGTGCCAGCGCCTCATCGAGGGTCTTGTTCATTTTCCAGTTTCCGGCGACGATTTTTTTGCGCATGTCAAATCAGGGTGTTTCTAATTCGGCCGCTAAGTTAAGGAGAAAGTTGAAAGTCGGAAGGTCGCGTTTCACCCGGTCGGCTTGTAGCGCGATTCATTAAACAACTTCTGGGCGTCGGCCATCTCCATTAGTTGGGGAAGTGTAACGTTCGGGTGAGTCTCCATGTATTTGCGGACGATTTGCCATCCTACCCATTGGGCTATCCTACCCGGACACTCCTCGCCTACTTCAAGCGTCTTCGGTCGTTCTCCGAGGTAACGTTGATTGATGATGTGACTTGTCGAGTACAACACCTGATCTTCGATGAGTCTTGCCCAGATAAGGTGTTCAAAACGACGCGCGCCTTCAATCTCTTTACGGGTGTACCAGATCAGCGTGCTATCAGGGATGCAGGGCAACATGTGCTTGGCAAAGTAGAACGACTTGCCATAGGCGACCATATCGGCCAGTACTGTTCGGTCTTCCAGTGTTGTTTTGTTGAAGCGGTCGCTGATGCCATAGAGGAGCAGACATGACGGCACTATGTCTTCCGGCTCATATCGCGTCAGCAAATACTGGTAGAGTTGTGGCCGGTAAGCACCCTCCTTTCCCAGGTAATAGTCGAGTCCAACAATGATGAGCGTATCGGTGACAAGAAGGTCTGTCTCGATGCCGGTGATGACTGTCTCCACTCGCGGTGGTTGAAAGTCGGGATAATAGTATTTGATATTTGTAAACGCTTCCGCGAACTGTGACTTCAGGCCGGAGAGATCTCCGAAAATTCGCCGCGTCTCCATGAGCAGGGTATCGAAAGACGGATGGGTAAAGCGTCGGTAGAGTGTGTTGATAAAAACTGAGTCATCAGGATAGCTTCTTCGATCGAAAAGGTAATCCCGCATGGCGGGATGCTCAGTAAAGAAAGCAACGAGTTCGTCTTTCGATGAGATGGCTGCGATCTCGTCTTCCAGGTTGACAAACTCAAACTCAACGCGTATACCGCTGGTGTCGGGTATGACAACACATTCCTCCTGTTCCCGATTGCCACATGCTTTCAGTACTAGCGTCACAAAGAGGAGTAACAGAAATCGTTGGATGTTCATTTGAACAGCGTTCTGGTTTTGTGGTTGCTACTTTTCGGGGCCAAACGAAAAAGTCCCAGCCTGACTGTCCGGCACGAGACGCCGGCTACGCGTGACACCGCCGGATGTCACGTGAACAATGTTAGACTGGTCGTCAAACAATTCAAACAGTATGCGATTGGTCACCTCGGCTGTCGTCCAGTTGCGAACTCCGGGCGCCAGGATGTAACAGATAAATGCCTGACCTTCCACCTCCTGCCCCAGGTATTCCATTTGGGTTTTGCGGTTATCCAGCACGACCTGGAAGTTATCCAAAAGGTATGCACCGATTAACTTCTTTGCTGTGGCCTCGTCGGTATTGAGGATATCGAGTCCGGCCTGTTTGTGATACTGGCGCAACGCATTCTCGAGATCATCGATGAAGATTCGCATCATGATCTCCAGTTCTTTTTCCGCCGCGTCGTACTCGATTTCAGTTACCGATACATGAACCGGGTGGCTCGGAAGCGCCAGTCCACAGGTTAGCGGGAGGGAAATAAAAAGAAGAATCCCCACAAAACTCGACATTGCCGTCAAAATAGCCCTAGTCCACTGAATTCAAAATTAAGGGTTATTATTGAACTTTTCGTACAACGATCATGGACGAATTCGGATTGTACTTCGGATTAGGAAAAGACCACATTCTCGATTACGCAAACGGATACGACCACATTCTCTTTGTGATCGCGCTTTGCGCGATTTACACACTGCACGATTGGCGAAGGGTACTCATTCTCGTGACCGCCTTTACCGTTGGTCACTCTATCACCCTCGCGCTTGCCACCTTCCGGATCATCAACGTACGCAGCGATATCATTGAATTCCTGATTCCGCTGACGATATTCCTGACTGCCGGCAGCAACATCCTCAAACGCCAAGACTACTTTCCGGAACGCAGGATCCAACTCAATTACGCTCTGGCGCTGTTCTTTGGGCTTATTCATGGTATGGGCTTCTCCAACTATTTGCGTGAAATCCTGGGAAAGAGTGCGAATATCACCGTGCCTTTACTCGCGTTCAACATTGGACTGGAGTTCGGTCAGATCGTGATTGTGGTGCTCTTTCTGGCAAGTTGTTTTATCTTTGTGGACTTGTTTGGTGTGAGCAGACGTGACTGGAGAATTGTCATCTCCTCAGCGATTGCGGGAATTTCTCTTGTGCTGATGAAAGACGCCGCATTCTGGTGATTCTACGACGCTACCGTCTGACGCACCACGGTTACCTAAACGTAAATTAAACCTGAAATGAAGCGATTGACGATTGCGGGGCTGTGCCTGCTGGCCTTTTCCGCATTGGGACAGGAGGCCGGCCGCTGGGAGGGGAAATTCGAGCAATTGGGCCCTCTGCTGCCCACACCCAATGAATACCGGACGGGATCGGGAGCCCCCGGACCCGCCTACTGGCAACAACAGGCAGACTACGAGATTGAGGTCGAACTGAACGACGACAACCAGACCATCACGGGCCGGGAAACGATAACCTACCATAACAACGCACCTGAGAGCCTGCCGTTCCTCTGGCTGCAACTTGATCAGAATATTCTCGCGGAGAATAACCTCACGACAAAAACAAAAGTGAATCAAGTCAAGGATGGTACGCATACCCGCGAGATCGTAAAAGACCTTGACCTCCTCGGAAAGACCGGAGGATACAACATTAAATCCGTCAAGACCACCGACGGCAAGCCTTTGCCCTATACCATCAACTACACGATGATGCGGGTGGATTTGCCCGCTCCATTGAAAACCGGTGAAACGTACAAGTTCTCCATCGAGTGGTCGTATAACATTGGCGACCGCATGATCGACGGACAACGCAGCGGGTTGGAGTACTTCGAAGAGGATAAGAACTACGTCTACACCATCGCACAGTTCTTTCCGCGCATGTGCGTATTCGATGACTACGAAGGCTGGCAGAACAAGCAATTCCTCGGACGGGGTGAGTTTGCATTGCCGTTCGGTAGTTACAAGGTAAAGATTACCGTTCCTGCAGATCATATCGTCGCGGCAACCGGCACGCTGAAGAACCCTGAACAGGTGCTCACGCCGGAGCAGCAAGAACGCCTTCGCAAGGCCCGCACTACGTTCGACAAGCCTGTCTTTATTGTAACCGAGGCTGAAGCGCGTGCCAAAGAGTCGTCACGCAGCACTCAAAAGAAGACCTGGGAGTTCCATGCCGACAGCGTTCGCGACTTCGCGTTTGCTTCTTCACGCAAATTTATTTGGGATGCAATGGCCGTGAAACTGGCGACGAAAACGCCGCTTGCTATGTCGTTCTATCCCAAAGAGGGTAATCCGCTGTGGGAACAGGAATCGACAAAGGCAGTAAAGAACACTCTGATCACGTACTCCAAGTATACGTTTGATTATCCCTACCCTGTTGCCATCTCCGTGCATACCGCGGATATAGGAATGGAGTATCCGATGATATGCTTTAACTACGGACGCCCCACGAATGGCAAATACACCGAGGCAAAGAAGTACGGCATGATTGGCGTGATCATTCACGAGATTGGCCACAACTTCTTTCCTATGATCGTCAACAACGACGAACGCCAGTGGGCATGGATGGATGAAGGTATCAATACGTTCCTTCAGTATCGGACTGAGGTCGAGCAATACGAAAACTTCCCGAGCAAGCGAGGGCCTGCCGAACTGCTCGTTCCGTATATGAAGGGAGGAAAAGATACCAACAGGCCCCTCATGACTAATCCCGAGCAAATCATTCAGCTTGGTGCAGAGCAATACGCAAAATGTGCTACTGCGTTGAACATCCTGCGGGAAGTGGTGATGGGACCTGAGTTGTTCGACTTTGCATTCAAGGAATACGCACGGCGTTGGGCGTTCAAGCATCCACAGCCTGCTGACTTCTTCCGAACGATGGAGGATGCCTCAGCTGTAGACCTCGACTGGTTCTGGAAGGGATGGTTCTACACGACAGACAATGTTGATCAGGCCGTGAGCAACGTAACCTGGTATCGGCTGGATGCAGAGAAAACCAACCTTGAAGGACGCGATCGGAAAACGGGCAAGGGCGATCTCGGATCTGCGAAAGCTTCACAGTCGCCTTTTGATGCAGGGCCAAAACCTTTCCATGTCGTCCCTACGGACGCAAGGTTTTATGGAGAATTCCGCAGCCGGATCGACGACAAGCAAGCGCTCAGCAAGCTTGAGGGCAAGAACATCTACGAGGTTGAGTTGAACAACAACGGAGGGCTCGTCATGCCGGTGATCATTCAATGGAACTATCGCGACGGAACATCGGAGATCGAGACCCTGCCTGCGGAGATCTGGAGAACGAATGAGCGTACGATCACGCGCGTCTTTGTGAAGGACAAAGAGGTAGCTAGTGTTGTACTTGATCCGTTGGCGCAAACCACAGACATCGATACGGAGAACAACGTGTTCCCGCGACAAACGAAGCCTGGACGGTTTGATTCGTTTAAGCAAAACTCAGCACGCTGACAGAGGATGAAGGCTTTGTACAAAGCACCAGTCGCGTGCCTGCTTTTTGTGTTGGCAGCGATCGCAGGATTTGCGCAGGGGAAAATTGGAAAGTTTGAACAGCTGCGTCCGGACGAAATCCCCACCCCCAATCAGTATCGCACAGGCTCCGGTGCGCCCGGACCCAAATACTGGCAACAGCGTGCGGACTATTCTATAGAAGTTGAAGTCAATGATGAGACGCAGGTACTGACAGGCAGGGAAACGATCACCTATTACAACAACGCTCCGGAGCCGCTCAGATACCTCTGGTTGCAGTTGGACCAAAACCTGTTCGCAAAGAACAGCATGGCTTCGCGCTCGACGCCAGGCAAGGTTTACGATTCGCTTCCTGCGTACTTTCTCAAGAACGCAAACATCGACGTAAGCGGTTATGAAGGTGGCTTCCGGATAAAGTCGGTCACGGATGCATCCGGAAATCCGTTGCCATACACGATCAATGAGACCATGATGCGCATCGACCTTCCGGCTCCTCTAAAAACGGGAGAGAAGTATTCGTTCTCAATTGCGTGGAGCTATCAGGAATACGATCGTATGATATTCACGGATGGGCGCGGTGGCTACGAGTATTTCCCTGAAGACGGAAACTATGTGTACGCGTTTGCGCAGTGGTATCCACGTATGTGTGTTTTCGATGACTATGAAGGATGGCAAAACAAACAGTTTCTCGGACAGGGAGAGTTTGCATTGACCTTCGGGAATTTCGAAGTAAAGATCACGGTTCCTTCTGATCATATCGTGGGAGCAACGGGCGTGTTGCAGAATCCGCGCGACGTTCTTACGCGCGACCAAATGGAGCGGTTGGAAAAAGCGCGGCAGACATTCGACAAGCCTGTATTCATCGTAACACCTGCGGAAGCATCGAAGAAAGAGAAACAACGCTCAAAGAAGAAGAGCACGTGGGTGTTCCGTGCTGAGAATGTGCGCGACTTTGCGTTTGCGCATTCGCGAAAGTTCATCTGGGATGCAATGGCCGTTCGTACCGGAAATAATACGCCGCTCGCGATGTCGCTCTATCCTAAGGAAGGCAACCCCCTCTGGCAAGAGCATTCAACGCTGGCAGTCAAGAATGCACTGGAATTCTATTCATCCCGCACGTTTGACTACCCTTATCCTGTGGCGTGGTCGGTTCATGCTGCCGACATTGGGATGGAGTACCCGATGATCTGCTTTAACCTGGGCAGGCCCAATCCGGATGGCTCGTATTCTCAAAGCACGTTGACTAAGCTGATAAGTGTCATCGTTCATGAAGTGGGACACAACTTTTTCCCGATGATTGTGAATTCGGACGAACGTCAATGGGCATGGATGGACGAAGGGCTCAACACGTTCCTGGAGGGAGAGACGATTCGGAACCGCTATCCGGAGTTGGATTTTCAGGAAGGTCTCCCGAAGAGTATCACTTCGTACATGCGTGGCGACCCCAGTGTGATGCGTCCTATAATGACTTCGGCCGACAATGTTCGCGACGCTGAATACGGCAACAACGCTTACTTCAAGCCTGCCGCTGCCCTCACCATCCTGCGCGAGACGGTGTTGGGAGAAGAGTTGTTCGACAAGGCGTTCAAGGAATATGCAAATCGCTGGGCCTTCAAGCATCCCAAGCCGGCAGACTTTTTCCGGACTATGGAGGATGCGTCGGGTGTAGATCTCGACTGGTTCTGGAGAGGATGGTTCTTTGGAACGGACCACGTTGACGTGGAGGTTGCTGACGTAAAGTGGTACAGAGTCGACGAAGGTAAGCAAGACCTGGAATCACGTACGCCCAAGACGGCATCGTCGCTTGGCAAGGCAGATGAGCAGGGTGGATTTGAAGATGGACCTCAGCCGTTCAAGTTGCTCAAGACCGGACCGCAGGGATATGGAGAATTCAGAAGCCAGATCGATGATGCGGAAGTTCTGAATCAACTTAAAGACAAGAACCTGTACGAGGTGAAGCTGCGCAATGTAGGAGGGCTTGTTACACCCGTCATTCTTGAGTGGACGTATACTGATGGCACAAAAGAAACCGAGGTGTTGCCCGCAGAAATCTGGCGTCTCAATCCCAACGAATTCACGAAGGTGTTCATTAAGGAAAAGGAAGTGCGTGCACTCGTAATAGACCCGGAGCAGAAACTGGCCGATGTTGACGTGCGCAACAACGTTTTCCCGAAAAGGCCACCTTCCAGGTTCGATCAATACAAGAGTCAGGCTCGCTAAAGTTGCCCCCGGAAGAGCGCCATTGCGCGTTCGAGGTCAACGTTGCCACCCGAAATGATGATGCCAATTCGGGCGTCGGCAAACTGCTCCTTATGTTTCAACAGTGCGGCAAGGGGCACCGCGCCGGAGGGCTCTACCACAACACGCAGTTCTTCCCACATCATCCGCATAGCGGAGACAATCTCTGCATCGGTCACCGTGAAAATGCCTGCCACATGTTCGCGTATGATGGCAAAGGTTTTTTCGCCCAGTTGAGAAAGCAGACCATCTGCGATTGACGAGGCCTGAGAAGGCTCTATTTTTCCCGACTGAAGAGAACGGTATGCGTCGTCGGCACCATGAGGTTCAGCCCCATAGACTTTGGTGTGATGTGAAAAGTATTTTGCGGACAGCAGCGAGCCGCTTAAGAGTCCGCCGCCGCCTACGGGCACGAGGAGGTAATCGAGGTGCTGCACCTCTTCGAACAATTCTTTTGCTGCTGTTGCCTGCCCGGCAATAACATCGTAATCGTTGTACGGATGAACGACATGCGCGCCCGTGTCGTGTACAACTTTGGCAAGCGTGTCCTCCCTGGATTGGAGCGTGGGTTCGCAGTCGACTATTCTCCCCTCGTAAAACAAAACACCATTGCGCTTCACCTTTGGCGTAGAGGTGGGCATGACAACGTAAGCCGGAACGCCCGCAAGCTTCGCTGCGCGTGCCACAGCTTGCGCATGGTTTCCCGACGAATGCGTAGCCACACCGTATCGGAGTTGATCCTCAGTGCAGGAGAGGACAGCGTTTGCGGCGCCACGTACCTTAAAGGCCCCTATTGGCTGGAGGTTTTCGCATTTGAAGAAAACGGAGCTCCCAACTGACTTATCCAATACGGCACTTGTGAGTACAGGAGTGCGAAGTATAAAGGACTCTATTCGTTTTGCTGCGTCCAAAATCGCCTCCGCATCGGGTCTCTTTTTTTCCATATCAGGGAATATTTTCGAACCGCCTGTTTTCTTACATCATCATGGATGGGGAGGATTTTCTCCAAAAGGGGTGATTCGGGGTTCCTACCTTTAGGTTTCTCTCCAACCCCCGAAAACTATGGAAAATCAATCAAGCCCCCAACCCCAATCTGCGGCTTCAATCCTGGACGAGGGCAAGCTCTACCAATACAGAGAGATGCTTCGCCTTGAACAAAATCTTCCATTGGCACTCCTCGCCGGTGTTGCAGCTGCTGTTCTTGGTGCAGTGCTTTGGGCAATTATCACCGTTGCTACAAATCTCCAGATTGGATATATGGCCGTTGGCCTTGGATTTCTCGTTGGCTATACGGTTCGGTTTGCCGGAAAGGGACTCGATAAGGTATTCGGAATTCTCGGCGCTGCGCTTTCGCTGGGTGGATGCCTCTTAGGAAATCTCTTCACCCTGGTTGGCTTCATCGCCAACGATGAAGGACTAGGTTATGCAGAAGTGTTCCTTGGGATAGACTACTCCGTTGTTCCTCAGGTTATGGTAGAAACCTCCGGACCGATAGACCTGTTGTTCTACGGCCTTGCCATGTATGCCGGCTATCGGTTTTCGTTCCGGCAAATTTCGGAAGCGGAGATTCTCGCCAACGCCGCGAAGTAAGAGATGCAGATGCAGTCGCAGATGCAAGAGTAACACCATTACCACTGCCTCTGCGTCTGCACCTGCCTCTCAGTGTGCTTCTAACCAATTCCGTCCCACTCCCGCCTCCACTTCCATCGGCACCTCCAGCGAAACGGCGGTTTTCATCAGATGAACGACGCGTTCCTTCATGAGGTCGACTTCATCTTTGTGAACGTCGAAGACGAGTTCATCGTGAACCTGCATGATCATGCGCGAGCGAAGATTTTCTTTTTCCATCCATTCCTGGATGTTGATCATTGCGATTTTGATGATGTCAGCTGCGCTTCCCTGGATCGGTGCGTTGATAGCGTTGCGTTCCGCAAATCCACGGGTTGTGATGTTGCGTGAATTGATGTCTCGCAGGTAGCGTCTGCGCCCAAGAATGGTCTCGACATAGTGTAGTTCCCGCGCCTTATTAATGGTGTCATCCATGTATCGCTTGATAGCCGGAAACTCCTCGAAGTATGCCTTGATAATTTCTGACGCCTCCGCGCGCGAGATGCCCAGGTTCTGTGCCAGTCCAAAGGCCGTACTTCCGTAAAGGATACCGAAGTTGACTTCCTTTGCCTTGCGCCGCATGTTGGGGTCGACCTTGTCAACAGGAACTTTGAATACGCGAGCGGCTGTCGTGGTGTGTATGTCTCTTCCAGTACGGAACGCTTCGATCATGGTAGCGTCGCGAGCGAAGGCCGCGGCAATTCGAAGTTCTATCTGAGAGTAGTCGGCCGACATGAAAAGGTAATCATCCCCTCGGGCAACAAATGCCTTCCGTATGGCGCGTCCCTTTTCTGTTCTTATCGGTATGTTTTGCAGATTCGGATTGTTTGAACTCAACCTCCCCGTCACAGCCCACGCCTGGCGGTAGTCCGTATGGATTCGCCCGTCGCGTTTGCTTATCATCCGAGGCAGTGCGTCAACGTACGTGGAGCGCAGCTTTTCGTATTCACGGTAGTCGAGAATCTTTTTTGCTATTTCATGCTGACTGGCAAGTCCGAGTAAAACATCTTCGCCGGTTGCATACTGGCCTGTCTTCGTTTTCTTCGGCTTATCGAGCAGCTTCATTTTGTCGAAGAGAATCTCCCCAAGCTGCTTGGGCGATCCGATATTAAACTGCTCACCTGCCAGAGCGTAAATCTCCGCTTGTACGCGTTCGCTTTCAATGCGGAGGTCTTCGGACATTGCCTGCAGGGTCGGCACATCAACGGTGACGCCTTCGTATTCCATTGAGGCAAGCACGCGGGCGAGAGGCATCTCTACCTCTTCCATAAGCTTTGTATGACCGCGCTGTTCCAGTTCGGCTTCCAGTCTTGCTTTGAGTTGCAGCGCCTGGTCGACGCGTTCGCAAGCGGCGTTAACGACTGATCTTCCGTCTTCCTGCGTGAGTGTGTAGCCAAGGTATTGGTTGCACAATATAGCGAGATCGTGAGAGGCTTCAGGCTCGATCAGGTAATGAGCGAGCATGGTGTCAAACATTTTTCCGCGCATATCGCTATTCGCGATCTTCAATGCGAGCATGGAAGCTTTCAGGTTATGCCCCGTACGAATCATAGTAGGATGATTCAGCACAGAGCCAAATTCCTGTAGCAGGGCCTCCTGCGGATAGTCGGGCGAAGCCGGAACGTAAAACGCTTCACCGGGTGCAATGGCGAAGGCGATGCCGGCCACCTTTTGCTCATCGTCATTTCCTTCCGTTACCACTTCAATACCTGCAGTTGGCAACTTCATCAGCCGGGTGAGCAAGTCGGCGCGCTCCTGTACATGGGTGAGGATCTTGTATTGTACGGCTGAAGGATCAAAGCTGCGGGTTTCGACAGCAACTTCTTCGAGTGGTTCGGGGGGGCCGAACATCGACAGCTGTGCTGCCCGTACGGGCTTTGGCGCAGCAGCCACACCTTCATTGAATACGCGCGCATAGAACATTTTGAATTCCAGGTCGTCGAAGATGGGCTTCAGGATCTCTGCATTCGGACCACGATAGGCAAGAGATTCAAGGTCGATTTCAATAGGGACGTCGGTGATGATGGTAGCCAGCTTTTTCGAAAGAATGGCCTGAGCTCCATACTTTTCAACCAACTCTTTTTGTTTTCCTTTCAATTCAGAAGCGTGAGCTATGATGCCTTCAACTGTCCCGTACTGCTTCAGTAGTGCAGCAGCAGTCTTGGGGCCGACACCGGGTATGCCGGGTATGTTATCACTCGAATCGCCTTGCAGTCCCAGCATATCGGTGACTTGAGACACTCGATCGATTCCCCACTTTTCGCAGACTTCCGCAGGCCCCAGTATGTCGACGACGTTGCCCATGTACGCTGGTTTATACAGAAGTATGTTGTCGGTGACCAGCTGGCCAAAATCCTTGTCGGGCGTCATCATGTAAACGCGGAATCCCTCCTGCTCGGCACGACGCGCAAGCGTGCCGATGATGTCGTCGGCTTCGAATCCATCCATCTCCAGGATGGGGATGTTGAAGCCTCTGATGATTTCCTTTACCTTCGGCGTTCCGTACCGGACGTCTTCGGGAGCTTCCTGACGCGTCGCCTTATATTCTTCATACATTTGATCGCGGAACGTCGCCGCAGGAGTATCAAAAGCGACAGCAATGTGAGTGGGCTTTTGTTTTTGAAGAACTTCAAGAAGTGTGTTTGTAAATCCGAAAGGCACTGAGGTGTTGTGCCCTTTCGAATTGATCCGCGGACTCTTGGTGAATGCAAAGTGTGCGCGATAGATCAGGGCATACGCGTCGAGAAGAAACAGCGTCTTTTGAGATTCCATGCCCGCAACTTAGCAATACGCGGCGGGATGCCAAACAGACAAAAGCTCGGTGAATATGAAAAAAGAGGGTGGGCCTGCAGGCCACACCCTCGGGGGTTTGGATGGTTCAGTTGGTTTGCTTAACTGCCACGCACGCGTGCTCCAGCAGAGAACCGTTGTCGACGTCGATCACGTAGTCAAACTCCAGCGTGCCATCGGCGTCAAATACACCCTCTCCAGAGATGGTGATGGTCATCTTCTTTTCGGAGAAGGTCTGTGCCGGAATGCGGAACTGGTTACCGCTCACGAGGCCCTTAATAGGCACGTACATGATGTTTCCAAAGTTGGTAATCTCCACGTTGGGGCCACCCTGAGACGACTTCTTGATGGAGATGGTATACGTCTTTACGTCACCCCATGCTGCGGTGTCTTCCACCTGATAGGTACCAACAACTTTTTCAACGTCAACGCCAAATTTGTCATCATCATCGCTACACGCCGCCATAAAAAGGGATGCAGCAAGTACAAGCACAGTGAATCCATGGGGAAGGAGATTCACTCTGATCCAGGTTGTTAAGAGGGACATTGTCATAGTTTTGAATTGGTAATTTTACTCTTCGTGTTCGACTGCCACACGGCGTGGCGTCGAACACGGTGCATTGTTACGGCGGTGCCGCGGCGCAGGTTTTTTGCAAAATCGCGCTCAGCGTCAAAAATTCGCGGATTTGAGGGTTTGCGTTACAGGTGTGCAAATCATTGTTACACGACTACCAAATTGTTATTTGTCTAACTTTGCTCCCCGGTTCCTAAACTTATGAAGTCATTCGTCTTTGCAGCGTGCCTGGTTTTGTTGTTGACGATTCATGTCGCCGCTCAGGGTCCCTACCCCACAGTAACCATAGAGCCTTACTACGATCTCAGCTTTACGAATGCTGAACGCGATTCGATGCAGTCCCAATTGGAGGAGATGCTTGGGGAAATCAGAGCCATTCACAGTTTCTCCCTGGATAATAGTGTAACTCCTTCCCTCAGATTTGATCCCTATCCGCCCGGGTTCGTTGGGGAAGGCGTTCAGCAGCCTATTGTTTGGGGCTTACCAACCAACGTGTCGCTCCCTAAAGACCGCAGCGCCTTACCCTTCATGCCGGTATATCAACTTGCAGAACTCATACGCACACGAAAGATTACGTCAACTGAGTTGACAGAACTCTATCTCGACAGGCTGGAGAAGTATGGCGATACATTGAAGTGTATTGTTACCGTCCTGCGCCCACAGGCCCTCGAACGCGCGCGACAAGTTGATGCGGAGATCGCTGCCGGCAAGTATCGAGGACCATTGCATGGGATTCCATACGGTGTGAAGGACCTGCTGGCGGTAAAGGGGACAAGGACGACATGGGGCGCCATGCCCTATCTGCAACAATACATCGACGAGACGGCAACGGTCGTGGAGAAACTTGAGGACGCCGGGGCGATTCTCGTTGCAAAGCTGTCGATGGGATCGCTTGCCATGGGCGATGTGTGGTTTGGAGGAAAGACTCGCAATCCGTGGAATCTCGCGCAGGGATCAAGTGGATCGTCAGCCGGGTCTGCAGCAGCAACTGCTGCAGGGCTTGTAGCCTTTGCGATCGGCAGTGAGACATGGGGATCGATTGTCTCTCCGTCTACCCGGTGCGGTACGACGGGCCTCCGACCCACGTATGGCCTCGTTAGCCGTCATGGGGCGATGGCGCTGAGCTGGAGTATGGATAAGCTCGGACCTATATGCCGCTCCGCCCTGGATTGCGCGCTTGTGTTCGATGCGATCCGCGGCCCGGATGGAAAGGACAAAACAGTGGTATCTGCACCTTTCAATTACAACGCGCAACAGTCCGTGAAGAATCTTAAAGTCGGGTATGTAAAGGGCTATTTCGATGCGGATACCATTAACCGCGAAAAGAATGAGGCAATTCTGGAGGTGATTCGGAAACTCGGGATTGAACCTGTCGAAGTAAAGCTACCAGACAACATTCCTGTAAATGCGTTAACACTCATACTCACCGCCGAGGCCGCAGCCGCATTCGACGGCCTCACGCGTTCGAATCGGGATACGTTATTAGTTCGCCAGGACAAGAACTCGTGGCCCAACTATTTCCGGTCGGCACGGTTCATTCCAGCCGTCGAGTATGTCAATGCCTTGCGCATTCGGGATCTACTCATTCGTGAATACCATGAGTCAACAAAGGAATTTGATGTGATCGTTACACCATCCTTTGGAGGCGACCAATTGCTCATGACCAATCTTACAGGTCACCCCTGCCTCGTCCTTCCCCATGGCTTTGATGCGAAGGGTAGTCCGGTAAGCATCAGCCTGCTCGGTAAGCTGCAGGGAGAGGCCGCGCTCATCGCCCTGGGCCGCGCCATCCAGGAGGCGACGCCCTGGGAAGATCAACATCCGCCGTTGTTCCGGTAATTTCCCGCTAACTTGCTGGCTTGGTAATTGTAACAAACTCAGGATTAATGGGTCTTGATCAATAGGTGCGTTTACATTTATGTACAGCCGCGTAGTTATAAATAAAAGATGGTCCCTGTTTTCGGGGATGATGCTAATACTTGCTGCCCTCGCCGTCAGCCTGAGCGCGATATCGTGCGGCCCAAAGGAGGACATCCAGTTCAAACACATACGCGACGTGGTCGTCGACGGTAGCGGAAAGCCCAAGCTGAAAGCCAATGCCGTCTTTTACAATCCCAACTCCATACGTATGAAACTTCGCGGTCTGGCGGTCGACATATTCGTTGACGGAAAAAAGGCTGCGCAGATTGATCAGGAAATGAAGACAGAAATTCCGGCCCGCTCTGAGTTTACAGTTCCCTTAGAAGTGACGCTTGCCGCAGAAGACCTGAGTTTCCTTGATACAGTGCTGGGTATGTTGGGCGGCCGAAAAATGGAAGTTCATTATAAAGGGGCCCTGAAACTCAACTACAGGGGGATGCCCATTCGAGTACCAGTAGACTACAAAGACGAGGTAAGGATAAGGCTTTAAGCAACACAGGTGTTACATCACCATGCCGAGCAAACCGGTGGCGATCGCAACAGCGATGCCGAGGATCAGTAAAAGGATTCTGCGTATCGTGAGTGATGCCATACCGACTTTATAGACACATAAAGCCGTTGCGAGGTTGTTTCTCTCCGAAAAAAATTCGGCATCGAATCCTACTTTTGGTTAACCAGAGTAAATTTTTTCACACCGCGCAATATTCAAACGAATGCGCTTTGTCCTGTGATCGCGCGACCTACAATCAGCGTGTTTATCTCCTTCGTGCCTTCATAAGAATAGATCGCTTCGGCATCGGCTACAAACCGCGCGATATCGTTTTCAATCAGGATGCCGTTGCCTCCGAATAGCTCACGTGCATGACTCACAATGTCGCGTGTACGCAGTGTGCAAAAAACCTTCGCCAGAGACGCATGTTCGTCAGTAAGTTTGCCCTGGTCCTGCAATTGTGACAGTCTGAACACCATGGTCTGCATGGCAGTGAGGTTGCTAAGCATCTCGACCAGCAGATCTTGCACCATCTGGAAGCCACCGATCGGACGTCCGAACTGATGACGCTCATGCGTATACTTGAGTGCGCTTTCATAGGCCCCCCGCGCGCAGCCCACAGCCTGCCAGGCCACACCGGCACGGGTCATCCGCAACACCTTTGCCGTATCCCTGAATCCATTGGCATGTTGCAACCGGTGACTCTCCGGAACCTCACAGTCCGTGAGCGTGATGAGTGCATTTTGCACAATGCGCAACGCCATCTTCCCTTTGATCTTCTCCGCCTTAAAGCCGGGGAAGTGTTTCTCCACAATAAAGCCTTTCACGTTTCCATCGTCGAGGTCGCGTGCCCAGATAATGGTAAGATCAGAGAACGTTGCGTTGCCAATCCACTTCTTTTGACCATTCAGTATCCACTTGTCGCCCTGTCGTTTGCACGTTGTGGTCAGACCGCCGGCTACTGCGGACCCGACTTCAGGTTCAGTCAACCCGAAAGCCCCGATAACTTCCAGTTTCTGCATCGGCGGTAACCAGTGCTGTTTTTGTTCTTCTGATCCACAGTAATAAATGGAGCCCATAGCGAGACCGCTCTGCACACCAAAGAAGGTCGAGATGGAGGCATCCACCCTCGCCATCTCCATGGCCAGAAACCCTTCCAGCAAGGCAGACTTCCCCGGACAACCGTATCCCTGGTAGGTCAGCCCACACACATCCAGCTTTGCCATCTCAGGAATAATCTGATGCGGAAACTCGTCTCGAAGCCAATATTCGTTCACGATCGGTCTGATCGAAGCGTTCATGAACTCACGGACGCGCAGCTGGATCTCTCGTTCCTCCGGTGTGAGCAAGTGACTTAGGTCGTAAAAGTCTCCGTCAATTTCCGGAACCATGTGTTCACGGCTTCCGCCCGACATCACTTTCATTAGCTTTTGAAGGTCTTCGTCCTTCATCTTGCTGACGAGACCGACCATCTTCTTGAGATCGACCTTTTGCGACAAGCGCGCGATTGCATCCAGATCCAGTTCTTTAAGTAGAGTTGCAGTAGACTTGAGTTTCTTGAAAAAGGACATGTTGGGGGGTATTGGTTATCGATATAAGTTGATCATCAAAACGTTGCCGATCAAACGCAGTGTGAAATATTTCAGATTCACTAATTTACACGTGCCTTAAACATTATAACCTATGCGATTCAACCCCTTTCAAAATCTCCTCTTCCTGGTCATTCTGACGCTGGCAGTATCTTGTAAACCGTCTCCTGAGGAACGCATGGCTGCCCTCCAGGCAGCGGCCGACGCCTACCTGACGGCGTACAACGATGAGTACCAGCGGTTGTACACCGCCGCCGCGGAGTCGGAGTGGTTGCTCAACACCCGCATCGTTGAAGGCGACACCGCGACGCAGGGTGCCTACGAACGCGCCAGGAAGGCGTACACGGATTTTCGTGGCAGCCAGGCTAACATCGACTCAGCACGGAAATACCTGGACATGCGCGATCAGCTCACGCCCCTCCAGGCCAAACAGTTCGATGCGATTCTCTTTGCTGCGGGTGCCAATCCGGCTACGGCGGCCGAAGCGGTTAGGCAACTCATCACGGTACAGGCGGATCAAACCAAAATTTTGTATGGATTCGACTTCCGTATCGACAATCGATCTGTAACGAAGAACGACATCAACAACATCCTGGCATCCGACGCAGCCCTTGCGCGCAAGACGAAGGCATGGATTTCAAGCAAGGAAGTGGGACGCGAACTCAAACCCGGACTGGTGAAGCTGCGCGACCTGCGGAACGAATCGGTGCGCGGCCTGGGTTTCCCCGACTTCTTCACATACCAGGTTTCAGAATACGGAATGACCAGTGAAGAAATGCTCGAAATGACGGAAGGATTCATCCGCGATGTGTGGCCGCTCTACCGCGAGTTGCATACGTGGGCGCGGTATGAATTGGCGAAGCGATACAAGCAGCCCGTGCCTGAGTATCTGCCGGCCGACTGGCTGCCGAATCAGTGGGGTCAGGATTGGGCTGCCATGGTAAAGGTGGAGGGTCTCAACCTGGATGCCGCCCTTCAAACGAAGTCAGCAGAATGGATCGTCAAAACAGGCGAGGAGTTTTACAAGTCGCTGGGCTTCCCTGCCTTACCTCAGTCGTTTTATGAAAAGTCAAGCCTTTATCCGCTTCCGCCTGATGCGGATTACAAAAAGAACAACCATGCATCAGCATGGCACATGGACCTGAAAGAAGATGTCCGATCTCTGATGAGCGTTGAGCCAAACGCAGAGTGGTGGGAAACGACACTGCATGAACTGGGTCATATTTATTATTTCATGTCGTATACGCGACCCGAAGTACCTTACGTGCTTCGCGAAGGAGCTAACCGCGCTTTTCATGAAGCCATCGGAAGTCAGATTGGACTTGCCTCGCTGCAAAAACCGCTGCTTCAGTCGCAAGGACTAATTCCTTCAGACGCAACCACAGATGATACCATGAAACTGCTGGCTGATGCGCTGAACCATGTCGTGCTGATTCCCTGGGCGGCGGGCGTGATGACGCGGTTTGAGCATAAGCTATATGCAGAGAACATCCCCGCCGACAAATTCAATGAAACCTGGTGGGCATTGGCCAAACAATACCAGGGCATTGTGCCTCCGGGCAACCGCGGTGAAGAATATTGCGACGCTTGCACCAAGACACACATCATCGATGACCCTGCGCAGTACTACGATTATGCGATAGCCGCAATACTGCTGTTCCAGTTTCATGATCACATTGCGCGAAACATTCTGAAGCAGGATGTACACGCAACCAATTATTGGGGAAGTAAGGAAGCCGGAGACTTCCTGAAACGGCTAATGGAAACAGGTGCTACGGTTGACTGGCGTGAACACCTTCAGGAAAATCTTGGCACTGAAGTAAGCGCCCGACCTTTGCTGGACTACTTCGCGCCGTTGATGGATTGGCTGAAGGAACAAAATCAGGGACGGACTCATACGCTGCCCGAAAAGCCGTAACGTTCTCAGGGATTGAACGACAACACCTTGTCGATCGTGCTGGTCGACACGAAGTGATAGTTCGTTCTGGCGACGCGATATACTTCCTCGGCAAATGCCCTTCCTTCCGCAGTCTTTGCTAGCTCGGTATAGATGGGCGTGAGGAACTTACGACGTCCTGTGGTGATGAGGAAACGTCGAAGCGGTTCGCGAATAGGGGTATAGTTGTTGCGAATGGCAATGATACTCCACGCGCTGAAGATTTCTGCGTTTCCTGATTCAGTGAACCGACCAAGGCGATCGAGGCTCTGCAGTTGTTCCTGCGTAAGTGCGTCTGGCAGGACGTTCAGGAAATGTAACCATTCCTGAGTCGTCCAGTTTGTCGTTACTGCCTTGATATCTTCCCCATAAAGCGCATTTTGTGCCACTGTCTCGACTTTTCCAAATCGATCAGAAGATGGCGGCACAAAATCGCTGGGAAGGTCGCGTGAGTAAATCCACGATGTGAAGACAGTTTCATCGACATCAATGCTGAACTTCTCGCGATAGTATTTCTTGAACACGTCGATGAATGTCTCGGTGTCCATAACGGAAAAGGCATACGTCGAGAAGTAATCCCTCAGGAATGCATCGAATTTTTCGCGACCGTATTTTTCTTCAAGCGTTCTGAGAAGGAAGTATCCTTTGTTATAGGCAACATCGGTAGCTGCATCGTCGGGATTCCTGCCTTCGAGACTGAGCTTGAGTTTTGTATCGTCGGGATGAGGGCCGGAGGAAATCTCGCGCATATCGGTTTCAAGATCATAGAGGTTCAGGACGGCCAGCATTTCAGCATGTTCCCGTCCGTAAAGTTTTTCCATGATGCGCGTTTCAAAGTACACGGTGAATCCTTCGTTAATCCAGAAGTCGTTCCACGTCTTGTTCGTAACGAGGTTACCTGACCAGCTATGCGCCAGCTCATGCGCGATTACTGACGTAAGGGAACGATCGCCTGCAAGGAGTGTTGGCGTTACGAACGTAAGTCGTGGATTTTCCATTCCACCGAAGGGAAAGCTTGGTGGAAGAACGATGACGTCATACCGTTCCCACAAGTAAGGTCCGTAAAGTTCTTCAGCGACCGCGATCATTTTTTCCAGATCTGCGAACTCCCACGCTGCTGCATCGAGTGTTGCCGGCTCAGCGTAGACGCCACTGCGCTCGCTGATAGGGCGGAATGCGATATCACCAACCGTAAGGGCCAGAAGGTAGGACGGCACGGGTTGTTTCATCTCGAACGTGTACGTCCCCGTTTTATTTTTCTGCACCGGGTTGGCGGCACTCATCAGCGCCAGCAGGCCGGGAGGGACGGTCACTTCGGCGGTATAGGTAAATCGAATTCCCGGTGAATCCTGACAAGGAACCCACGTACGGGCTAGAATTGCCTGTGACTGCGTGAAGAGGAACGGATGCTGCTTACCAGCTGTCTGCTCTGGTGTCAGCCATTGTAGTGCTTCGGCATGGGGTGTAGTACGATAGCGGATCGTAATCGTTTTCGTCTCGGGTTCAAGTCGGATGCGCAATGCCTGCCCGAGGATCGGGTCGTCGCCTTCAAGCTTGAACACAGCGGGACGGTTGTTGTCGAGGAAGATGCTGTCGATTTTGAGGGATTTTGCATCCAGAGTGATTTCATTGCCATCCCTGCGATCGATTGTCCATGTGGCCACAGCAGAAATTTGTTTCGCTGTAAAATCAACAGTAGCGCGCCAGTCGAGATGGGTGACGGCGCATTGTTCCGAGTTGGCGTAAGAATGAGGATCGGGCGTCATAGGTCTCTCATCATTCATTTCCTTCCCACAGGCGAACGCGAAAAAAGTAAAAAATACACCCCATTTTCTCATGTTTTAATTTTTATTCCAATCGTGGATGAAAAATAATCAGTCCGATTGATTAATTTAATAACCGGAACTCTACGAACAATTTGATTTATGAACTGTACCTTGAAATTCAGGTTGATCCCATCAATACTGCTGGTGATGGGCATGTTGGTTGTATCCTCTTGTGACAAAGATGATGAAAAGCCCGGGGCAAACATTTCATTTGCACTGGCTGAGCAAACGGTAAACGAAAGTGCAGGTACAGTAGATGTGACTGTTGTCCTGGATAAACCTTTGGATCAACCCATTGATTTGTTCTATAAATTGTCCGGAACTGCGGACGTATACGATCCCTTTGAAGGGGGTGACTACTTTATCCCGACCGGGAATTATATCTCGATAGGGCCCGGAACAACACAAGCGAAGATCACTATTGAACTCGTGGAGGATTATGATTTCGAGGTAAGTGACAACTTCGATTTTGAAAATCCCGCTGAGGAGGATATGATCGAAACCCTTACGATCACGCTCGTTGCCGTGATCGAGGGAACAGCCAAGATTGCGGGACAGAATGAGTTTACGCTGAAAATAAAGGAAGATGACACCGTAATATTCCTCCTATGGGATCCCGGGGCGGGAAAGACTGCCAATATGGACCTGTTCCTGTGGGTTGATGATGATTTGGATGGTATCTATGACCTGTATGATGGATCGATTGGCAATAATGCTCAGGAAGCGGTCCTCATTCCGGGAGGCCTCTCGTTCACAAAATACGGGATAAGTGCAGTATATAAGTCGGGTGATTCTGACGAGCTTCAGTTCCAGACCTTGTTCTTTAATTTCGGAGGCACAGTTAATGGAAATTCAGGTCCTGTAGCGTTTGATGGGATATACACATTGGCGAATCTTAATGATTGGGAGTCCGAAACTGGTGAGATTCCTCAGATCGTTCAGACATTGGAAAAGAACAATCTCAACTATACTAACGTATCTGAGATCGAAATCCCTGATGCCGGAAGCAGAATGAAAACCTACCCGCGCGTCTTTGATCGCTCTGCCATCAAGGGACTGGGTAAGAGGGCTATTGAACTGAAATAGACTCCATAGTAGACGTCAATAAAAAAGGGAGGAATTCAATTCCTCCCTTCTTTTTTTGTATTCAATTACTTATTGAGCAACTGTTCGTCTTTTCCTCGTCTTGATCAGTATTACGAGCCCGGCAATAACAAACGGAATGCTCAGTATCTGTCCCATGTTCAAGGGCAGGTTCTCTTCAAACGGCTCCTGCACTTCTTTAAAGAATTCATCGACGAAGCGAAGCGACCAAAGCACAACAAGAAAAACTCCGAAGATAAATCCGGTAGCCACCTGGTGACGCTTCACCTTCCAGATATAATACAATAGTCCGAACAACAGGAAGCAGTAGATGGCTTCATAAAGCTGCGCCGGGTGGCGTGGCACATTGTCAACGAGTTCGAATACAAATGCCCACGGTACAGTCGTTGGAGTGCCTATGATCTCAGAATTCATGAGGTTGCCCAGACGAATGAATCCACCCGTGATGCAAACAACGATTACGAGCCTGTCGACCATCCAGAAATAATCATACTTGAGTTTTCTGCAAAACAGGTATAAGCCGATGAGTATCCCAATGGCTGCACCATGACTTGCGAGTCCCGCGTACGGCGGAAGTATAATCGACAGCGGGTCCGTAATGAATACGGAGGGATCATAAAAAAGGAAGTGACCGAAACGTGCGCCGAGAAAGGTTGCCAGTATAATGTATAGGGTGAGGGTGTCCACATGTTTCGCTGGTCGTTGCTCGACTTTGAAAATATGATACATGATCTGCTGGCTCAGAATAAGTCCGATAGCCCACATGAGTCCATACCAGCGAATAGGCCAGTCCACGCCCGGGATCGTGAAGATTTCCGGATCTACGGACCAGTTGATGTAAGACAGTAGATGATGCATCATGCTTTGTTGTATTGAAATTCGCCAAACGGGCTTCTTATCGTTACGGATGCTTCAGACGCATGCTCAACACGACCAATTACCTTCGCCTCCACGCCCAGGCTACGGGCTATGTCGATGATATCGCCGGCAATTTGCTCTTCGACATACAACTCCATCCGGTGTCCCATGTTGAACACTTTGTACATCTCACGCCAATCGGTTCCACTCTCCTCGTGTATGATTCGAAACAATGGTGGTACATCGAAGAGGTTGTCTTTAATTACGTGAACCTTGTCGATGAAGTGCAACACTTTCGTCTGTGCCCCACCACTGCAGTGAACGATGCCGTGAATTTGCTTCCGGTATTTAGCAAGCACTTGAACCATGACCGGAGCATAAGTTCGCGTTGGCGACAGCACAAGCTTGCCAGCGTCAACGCCAACTTCCCGAATCATGTCCGTTACTTTGTAGCGTCCGGAATAGACAAGGTCTTTGGGCACAGAGGGGTCAAATGATTCAGGATAGGCCCGCGCGTAGTCGTGATGAAACACATCGTGACGTGCCGACGTAAGCCCGTTGCTGCCCATGCCACCGTTGTATTCAGATTCATAGGCAGCTTTTCCAAAGGAAGCTAACCCGACAATCACATCACCGGCGCGAATGTTCGCGTTGTCGATCACGTCTTCTCTCTTCATGCGTGTTGTTACCGTGCTGTCGACAACGACTGTGCGAACCACGTCGCCCAGGTCGGCAGTTTCGCCGCCGGTGCTCCAAACATTGAGACCATGATCACGAAGCATGGCGAGGAATTCTTCGGTACCTTCAATGATTGCGCTGATCACCTCGCCGGGAACCAGGGTTTTGTTTCGCCCAATGGTCGAGGACAGCAGGATATCAGATGTGGCGCCTACACAGAGCAGGTCGTCGATGTTCATAACAATCGCGTCCTGCGCAATGCCTTTCCACACGGAAAGGTCGCCGGTCTCTTTCCAGTATACGTATGCTAAGGATGATTTCGTGCCCGCGCCGTCGGCGTGCATGACGATGCAATAAGCAGGATCGCCACTAAGCCTGTCCTCGACAATCTTGCAGAAAGCGGTGGGAAATAGTCCTTTATCCAGCTTGCCGATGGCCTTGTGCACATCTTCCTTCGATGCTGAGACCCCCCGGCGATTATACCGATCTGACACGTCTGGCGGAATTGATAAAATTCTGTGCAAAAGTGCGAATTAATCCTGTTTATCGGACATGCATTTTAAAAAACTCCCAGCAAACGACGCCGAGACAAACAGAAATATTCAGGGAATGCTTCGTGCCGGCCTGTGGCACCTCCAGGGCCATGTCGGCATACGCGATTACGTCTTCACCCACCCCGCGGACTTCGTTGCCAAACACCAGGCAGTATTTTATGTCCGGGTTCAGTTCGCAGGCATGTAAGGGTACGCTTTCCGTTGTCTGCTCCACGACAACAATCCGGTATCCTGAATCCTTAAGTTTCTTCACCGCAACCACCGGATCGGCTTCATATTCCCAGGCCACAGACTCCGTTGCCCCCAGCGCGGTTTTGTTGATCTCCCGATGGGGAGGATGTCCGGTAATGCCCGTAAGTACAAGTCGTTCCATCCCGAAGGCATCACACGTGCGAAAGGCTGAACCTACATTGTGAAGGCTTCGAACATTGTCGAGGAGGATGACCACCGGCAGCTTCCTCCGCTGCCGATATTCGGATACGGAAGGCCTGCCCAACTCCTCCAAGGTCAGTTTCCTCATAATCCTTTTGTGTGATGGTTTACTTTACCGGACGGGCTTCCACCCTATAGCCCCGTTGTCTCAAGAGCTCTATCAGTCCTTTCTTTCCGGGGAGGTGCAATGCGCCAACGGCAATAAGTTGACTGCCCTCTTCAAGCATTGAAGGAAGCTGTTTCATCCATTTTTCGTTTCGGTCATCAAGCAACCACGACGCATCACCAAACTGTTTCTCGTATTTCTGATACAATTGGTAAAGACCATTGATGTCCCCGCGAAGATAAAGCGACAGTAATTCATCCTGAACCTCAGTCATTTCCTCCCTCGACTTAACAAGTTCAACAAGCTGGCGTGCTTGTTCTTCAAGAGGCAGGTGATCCACCAGGATGCGCATCTGTTCTTCCATGGTCTCGAATGTGCCCACAGGCTTGTTCCTCTTGCGGGCCTCAACGGCAAAGTAGGAGTCGAGGGGTACACCACTCTTCGCTTCCTCCATTTCAGATAATGATCCGGCCCTGGCGTACATCACCGTCAGCGTGACCATGATGAAAGAGGGTTTTAGCTGAGCCACAAGGTCGATGGGCGTGCCCATGGTTCTCTGCACTTCGCCGGCCAGCATGTCGTAGTCGTCCTTGCTTACCAGATCCGAAAGCTTTTTGTCTTTCATGACCGCCAGGGAAAGTAACTGGATGACTTTTGATGAATCCATTTCTGTCTCTACTATGACGCCATCGACTTTTTCCAAAGCGGCCTGAACATTGGGAAGCTTTTTCAGAAATGCGTCAGTTAGCAGGTGGTACGTCCCGAAGAGGTATGAGGGTCGGCTGAGATCGTTGCCGGAAATTTCCCAAAAAAGTGAAGCCTCTATATCCTTCTGTGCGTGAACCCGCTGGGGTAGGGCGAGCGGAAGTAATAGCAGAACTGTGAGGAGTCTGGCGGGAGGGATTTGTTTTTTCATGAGTCTATGAGGGTTATCTTGGGGGACGCCGGGGGTTGTTTATTTCCGGCAATTTAGCACATCCCGCGCTACACAATTATATTTGGCCGTCATGTCTCAAACAAAATCAGCCGCCGAAACGCCCCTGATGAAGCAATACAATGCCATCAAGGCGAAGTATCCCGGTGCGCTCCTTTTGTTTCGGGTGGGCGATTTCTATGAGACATTTGGCCAGGATGCCATTGCTGCCAGCAAGGTGCTGGACATTGTGCTCACAAAACGGGGCAATGGCTCCGCTTCCGAAATCGAACTCGCCGGTTTTCCACACCACGCGCTTGATACCTACCTCCCTCGCCTCGTGCGCGCAGGGCACCGTGTGGCCATTTGCGATCAGCTCGAAGATCCGCGCTTTGTAAAAGGCATCGTGAAGCGGGGTGTCAGCGAACTCGTGACGCCGGGCTTGTCATTTGATGACAGCGTACTCGAACGACGCCGGAACAATTTCCTCGCGTCCGTATTTGCCGGGCAAACGGAAATGGGTGTGTCCTTTCTGGACGTCTCTACTGGTGAGTTCTATGCGGCACAGGGCAATGAGGAATACATACTCAAACTAATACAGGGATTCGCTCCGGCAGAAGTCATTTTCAGCAAGAATTCGCGCGAACGCTTCGAAGCGTTGTTCGCAGAGGAGCACAGCACGTTTGCGCTGGACGATTGGGTTTACTCATACGACTATGCGTATGAAAAGCTGATAGGGCAGTTCAACACTGCCAGTCTGAAAGGCTTCGGGATCGACAGCCTCGGAGAAGCCATCATCGCTGCTGGTGCTGTTCTCCATTACCTTGAAGAGACTGAGCACAAAGATACAACGCACATCTCGGCCATCTCCCGTATCGACGAGGACAAATACGTCTGGCTTGACAAGTTCACGATAAGGAATTTGGAAATCGTGCAACCTCAGCATGAGGGCGGTGTGCCTCTTATCGAAACGCTGGATCGCACGATTACGCCCATGGGAGCGCGGCAGCTGCGTAAGTGGCTTATTCTCCCGCTTAAGGATAAAGCTGCGATCGATGAGCGTCTCGCTATCGTGGAGGAGTTCCATCGTGACACCACCTTGGCTGAGGAGATTGCCGAACACCTTAAGCCTATCGCCGACCTGGAGCGGCTGATTTCGAAAGTAGCGGTTGCACGGATCAACCCTCGTGAAATGATCCAGCTCAAGCGTTCGCTGAAATGCGTCGCACCGCTGATGGCCCGCCTGCAGCAACATCAGTCACCTGCACTGAAAAAGATCGGCGACCAACTGCATCCATGCGAATATCTGGTTGAACAGCTTGAAAAAACTCTAAAAGAGGACGCTTCTGTTGCGATCAACCAGGGAGGGATCATCAACGATGGCTTTGATCCCGAACTTGACGAGCTGCGAAAGATTGCGTACTCGGGGAAAGACTACTTGCTCCAGGTACAGCGTCGCGAGATTGAACGCACAGGGATTGCGTCGCTGAAGATTTCATACAACAAGGTGTTCGGGTATTATCTCGAGGTAAGCAACGCCAACAAGGATAAGGTACCGCCCGACTGGATCAGAAAGCAGACGCTGGTCAACGCGGAGCGCTATATCACGGAGGAGTTGAAGGTTTACGAGGAGAAGATTCTTCATGCGGAAGAGAAGCTTGCCATTCTCGAGCAGCGCATCTTCGAGACGCTTGTACGCAACACGGCCGACTTTATTCCGCAGATTCAGCAGAACGCACGCGCGATCGCGCTAATCGATTGTTTGTTGTCGTTCGCACAGGTTGCGCGTGCAAATCGCTACGTGCGTCCCGAGATCAACGAAAGTCTTGTCATTGATATCAGGGAAGGACGACATCCGGTGATTGAAAAGCAATTGCCGCCGGGGGAATCCTATGTGCCGAACGACATCCTGCTGGATAGCGACAAGCAGCAAATTCTGATCATCACAGGTCCGAATATGGCGGGTAAATCAGCACTGCTGCGACAAACAGCCCTGATCGTGCTGATGGCGCAAATCGGAAGCTTCGTGCCCGCAGCTTCGGCATCAATTGGTATTGTCGACAAGATATTCACTCGCGTAGGCGCTTCTGATAATCTCTCCCGTGGAGAGTCAACGTTCATGGTGGAAATGATCGAGACGTCAAGTATCCTCAACAACCTGAGCAACCGAAGTCTTGTGTTGATGGATGAAATCGGGAGAGGTACGAGTACGTACGATGGCGTTTCGATTGCGTGGGCTATAGTCGAATATCTGCACAATCACAAAGACTTCCGGCCCAAGACGTTGTTCGCTACCCATTACCACGAACTGAATCAGCTTGAGGAAGACCTGCCTCGCGTGAAAAACTTTAACGTTTCAGTCCGCGAAGTAGGCGATCGCATTATCTTCATGCGCAAGCTGAAGCCGGGAGGAAGCGAACACAGCTTCGGTATTCACGTCGCGCAACTTGCGGGGATGCCGAACCGAGTGGTGTTCCGCGCGAATGAAATTCTCCGTTTCCTTGAGCAGGATAAACACAAGAACAAAGGCCCCGTCTCCCTCGAAAAGTTGCCACCTCCTACCCCGCAGCTAAGCCTCTTTGAACCTGATCCGCGGTTCAAGAGTATTCAGGAGCTTCTGAGTAAAATTGACATCAACACGATTAGCCCCGTGGAGGCGTTGTTGAAGTTGAATGAAGTGATTGCGATCTTGAAGGAGTGAGTGTTGACGTGTTAATGTGTTGATGTGTTGGAGTTGGGCCGTATGGGTGTAGGTGACCGCTAACCTGCGCGAAGAAACGACACCCACACTTCGAGGCGATTCAACTTCAGCACGTCAACACATCAGCACATCAACACATCAACACGTCAATACATTCTCAAGCCGCCCTTTTAACCGTCTGCGGTCGAATCTCCTGCGAACGTGTCAAACTGATGACACCGATTTTGTGGAGCAGCTTGATCACCAAATAGGTCGGATCGATCTCATGCCACCGGATGCCTCCGAAGTTGGCGCGTGAACCGTTCTTATGGTGATTGTTATGATAGCTTTCGCCCATCATGAGAAAGTCTACAGGCAGGAAGTTTTTGGATGTATCACCGACTTCGAAATTTCTGTAACCATACTTGTGCGCAAACCAGTTGATGATGGCGCCGTGAATAGGACTCATCAGGAATTGTATAGGAAGGAGAAGCCATAACCACCATTGCGTCGCGAACGCAGCATAAATGGCAACGTACACAACACCCCACATGATCCGTGACGGCCAGGAACTGGCAAAGCGATCAAAGGCATCCCAGCGGGGAACACCTCGCGTGAAGCGTTCATCGACGATCATTTGGTTCTTGCAGATCGCGGAATAGATGGTTTTCGTCTTCCACATCATATTCCAGATCGTCTCGTCGTATTTCGGTGAATGAGGATCATTCTCCGTGTCGGCGAATGCGTGGTGCATGCGGTGCATGACGCCATAGCCGTATGCATTGAGATAGTTGGATCCCTGGAATATCCAGGTCAGCACAAAGAAGACCTTTTCCGTGAATTTATTCATGGTAAAGGCACCATGAGCTGCGTAGCGGTGAAGGAAAAAGGTTTGAAAGAAGAGGGAGAGGTACCAGTGGCACACAAAAAAGGCCAGGATAACAAGCATTAGGTTTACGTTTAAGTGTTTTCTGTTTTAATAAGGCCTGCAATAAATCGCTAAAAAGCAGCGGCCTTTACTGTAAGACAACGACCGCCAGGGCTTGTGACAAAAAAGTGCAGAATTATTTTTCGGGTTGAAGGTCGGACTTCAGAACGGTCACCAGTTCATCGGTTTGACCGAGGTTGCACGCCTTTCGAAATGCAGCGGTCAGAGCACTGATGTCGGGAAATTCGACACGGATGCGGAATGATTCCTTGTTTAGTTTACTCTTGGCACGTGAAAGCAGTTGCCGCAGGTGGTCTTTCTTCTTGTCGAGCGTTTCCTGCAGCGTTTCGTAGTCGAAGTCAAATACCTCTTTAAGCACAAAAACGGTGCGTTCCAGGGGTTCCAGTTTTTGTTGCAGCAGTTTGAAAGCTTCCTGGAGGTTGATGTCCAGGTCGAGATGTGACAGGTTCGACTCCTTGAAGCGTCCGAGAATTTCGGCAAGATTCACCTGGCTCAACTGGCTGAAAAAGTCCTCCTTCTTGCGCTTAAGCGCTTTAAGGTGGTTCCGGCAGTTATTTACGACGGACTGGATCAGGTACGCCTTAAGGTTGACGACAGTCTCCGGCTTCACGGTCAGGAACCTCAAAAAGGTCTCCTGAACAATATCCTCCGCGTCTTCCTTGCACCGAACCAGATTGTAGGCAATGGATTGGAGGAGGGGCTGATAGAGCGCGATCGTCTGAGTATGTGACATTCGACAACAAAGTAACGTCATAAATGCGAGATTATCATCATCGCAAACGCCAATAGGGGCAATATGTATGCCTAAACGCTTTGAGTGGCGTTTTTATATACGTAGGGGAAGTAGCGGATCATGCTAACGGCATGTTGGCTTACAAGCGTTGGGCTGGCGAACTGGTCGACGTGCCTTCCCAGGAACAGTAAAAAGCGACTTGATTTGACCATGGCAATGTCTTCGGCAATATGCCGAATCTTGTAACGCGGCATAATGGCGATGAACCCGGCCGAAAGCGATGTTGGTAACAACATGTTGGATCCGTGCACGCCGATGACGATGTGGGATCTGGCGTAGAGCTGACACCACAGCACCTCATCGTCGAGCGTCGGTGCTTTTTTTCTTCGATCATGGATCAATTGGGGCAACCTGCCCGTCATGCCGAGACCCACCGCAAAGAACTCCGCGAAGGGTAACTCGCGGTGAATCTTGCGCGCAGTTCTGGCGATGCGGCGATTCTGTCTCCACACGAAGAGCGCCCGGCTGAGTTTGAACTTAACAGCTACTTTGAACAGGAAGTATTCGAGATGCGTGGGTTGCCACAACCGGTCCTCTCTTAGCACAAAGGTGATCGTCGGTTTAAGGTTGCTAAATCGTGAGAGGTCGAAGGGTTCAGTGCGGTGCAACTTTCGCAGGTCGATCGTTTCAAGATCGAGATGCGTGTACGCTTTGCTAAGCCAAACGTTGGTGAGAGACTGTATTCGGTCCTTCAACTCTGCGTCCAGGTTGGCGATGCCGCGATGCATCTCTTTCAGGGGGGCATCAAAAATCCAGATCTCCGGAACATCGTCGGGAACGAGCCATGCCAGTGCTCGGGGGACGAAGACGATAAGATGGAGGTCAGGATACTTTCTTCTCAATACAATGGCATTCCACAGTTTGGTATAGACATGACCATAGACGTGGTCCAGGCAATTGAGAATGATTGCACTGTCTGTCGCGGTGTCGCCCTTCTTCGTGATGGACACTGTGATGGCCGCCCCGTGGAAAAGAGATTGAAGCAGAGGATCGATCAACCAGCCCACTGCTGTTGAATCGCAAGACAGTCTTTTTCCTTGTTCGGCGAATGTGGCCGGGTAGAGTAAATCGTGTCCAATAGGAAGTGTTGTATAGAACGTTTGCACGCACTGTGAGCACGTGTGTTTGGCTACGATGTGTATTCCCTGAAACAGGAGCTCACCTTCTGACAACTGCTCAGTACCACAGGCCGCACAGGTTACGTCGAACCTACCCTCCGGTTTCAGCGCGATGAGATCGTCGTGGGTACCTACTGTTTTTGTATCTGTCATCAGTTCAATCGTTCAGGCTCACAGGTGTTAGCTTGTGTATTGGAGTGAAACTATATCGAGTTGATCGCACGATTTGGCGTCGTTGGTGGTTATTGAAATTACGGGCAGTCAAAACTAATTACTTTTCTGCCTATTTTTGTGTTGTCATTGACATGCGCTGGAGCTGGAGGTGACATATGAATTGGATTACTTTTGATGAGCACACAGACTATCGAACTCCCTAAGAGAAGAAAACCTAAGCTGAAGCAAGAGCTTGCGTTTATTGCTGTACACCTGCTGCCTCTCGGCGCACTGTATACCGGAGCAACAACATTCGACTGGATCGTTTGCGGAGTGCTGTATGTTGTCCGCATGTTTTGGGTGACGGGCGGATATCATCGCTATTTCGCACATAAGTCATATTCCACCTCGCGATGGTTTCAATTTGTCATCGCCTTCATGGCGCAGACGTCAGCACAGAAGGGCGCGCTGTGGTGGGCATCACATCACCGGCATCACCATCGTCACAGCGATACACCAGCTGATCCCCATTCAATGAAACTGTACGGGTTCTGGTATTCACACGTAGGGTGGATTGTGGGGCCCGACTTCAAAGAAACGGATTACAAGATCATTGCCGACTACGCGAAGTATCCCGAGCTGGTTTGGCTGAACAAGAACTATCTCGTTCCTCCCCTGGTGCTGGCCGTGGTAGTAACAGCCCTGGGGGGCATTGTCAATGGCGGTAGTTTGGCGGCAATGTTCACGACGGCCGGTTTTTCGACGCTGTTCGTTGGTTTCTTCCTGAGCACGGTAATCCTGTACCATGCCACGTTCTCGATCAATTCGATCATGCACAAGTTTGGCACCCAGCGCTATGAGTCGAACGATGAGAGTCGGAACAGCCTGTGGCTGGCCTTGCTGACTCTGGGTGAGGGGTGGCACAACAACCACCATTATTATGAGGTGTCGGCGCGTCAGGGCTTTTTCTGGTGGGAAATTGACATTACCTACTACATTCTCAGGGGGCTGGCTGCGGTCGGTCTGATCTGGGATCTGAAGAAAGTGCCCAAGCACATTCAGTATTCTAAGAACAAGGAGCATGCCCGAGAGCTCCGCCGGGAGATGGAAGAACTGAAGAAGTCCGCCTGACGGGCTGGGGAGGTCTTCCGGGGAACCGGAAACCCGTCTGGGGAGTTTAAAATCGCCAAGAAAAGTTTATTTTCACGCGAAAATTTTTCGAATCTGTTATTAATTTGGCACCCCCGAATTGCTGGAGGCAGTCGGGGTAGTTAAATGCGGGAGTAGCTCAGTTGGTAGAGCACGACCTTGCCAAGGTCGGGGTCGCGAGTTCGAGTCTCGTTTCCCGCTCGGTCCGAACCCCTTTCCGCTGGCCGGCGGAAAGGGGTTTTGGTTTTTTTGGGGGGGTGCGGATTCAATGCCCGAGTGGTGGAACTGGTAGACACGCAGGACTTAAAATCCTGTGGCCAGTAATGGTCGTGCGGGTTCAACTCCCGCCTCGGGTACAAAAACAGTGTGAGTGCGGACAGTAAGAATGAGGATTTTCTCCTCATTTCTCACCCAACAGGCCTATTTTGTCCCTATGCTGGCCCAGAATGTGAATGAATCAAATTGTACAATTTGTTGTACAATAGACAAGAATTCACGATATTTGGAATATGATCACCACCTACTCAGACTTCCGGCAAAAACTAAAATCCTACCTCGATGAAGTCTTCAGGAGCCGCAGTCCCTTGTTCGTGACCAGAACCCGGGGCGAGAATATCGTCGTACTTTCTGAATCGGAGTATGAGAGCATCATGGAGACGTTTTACCTCCTGAAATCACCTAAGAACGCGGAACGCCTTCAACGCGCACTTGAGCAGTACGAGAGAGGAAAAGGTACGGCCAGAGAACTGTTGCCTGACGAGTGAGAATCATTTTCATGGACGATGCCTGGGAGGATTACCTGTACTGGCAACAGTACGATAAGTCGATGCTGAAGAAGGTTAATGCACTAATTAAGGAAATTACGCGAACCCCCTTCCAGGGTACAGGTAAACCGGAACCACTCAAGGAAAACCTTTCGGGCTTTTGGTCGCGACGTATAAATCATGAACACCGGCTTGTCTACACGGTCGAGAAGGATGCAGTGATCATTCTGCAGTGTAGGTACCGCTATTAGCAGAGCGAGTGTGAGTGTGAGGATGTGGGGTCAACTTAGGTCCTGATACGTCCTCGAATAACCTCCAAGACCTGGTTAACGAAGGTGTCGTGACTTGCGTACAGGGGTCGCTTTGTGACAACTATTTTCGTATCTCTGTACTGCTCGTATCCCTTGATTTCAGAGGGCAGGGGACCATTCCGCAAATCTTTCGGCCTAAGAAATTCCCGGAACGGCTGCCACCACGATTCGTTGGTAAGTACGATACAGTATCGAGGCTTCAGCTCTTCGATTTCTTTTTTCACAAGCTCAAACGCGATGGGGTGTTGCCAACTCCTTTCACGTTCATCCGGGTTTGCTTTTGGCGGCGCAATTTTATAGAGATTGGACCATACCAGCTTTCTTGCCCAACTCCAGTCGTTACGGTTCAGGTCGCAGTAGTCAGAAATCAGCTTGTAGATAACATTCCAGAAAAATGACCGATAGGTGCGAGCGGTAAGGTAGAATTTTCTTAGGTCGTCGGTATTGCATGTTTTTTTGTAGGTAGCGTCCGACCATTGAACATTGACCCAGTCCAGAGGGCAGTGATCCAACTCGGGTAGGTAGGTGTTTGATTCCTTGATACTTCGTACAACTTTTTCGGACGTAATCTCTTCATCCAGAGAAAGCCGCGTATTCCAGCCATCGACGGCTTGTCCGTACACAAGAAATTCTGTCTGTTCATCTCGCTTGACGCCAAAACTTGGATAAAAGTCGACGTAGTGGTCGTGGAGTTGGGATGGATTCGATGCCGCTATCGCGCAGTCCTGGAATGCCTTTAAGTGTCGGAGGTATAGCTGGTCGTACTCGTCCGAGAGTCGATTATATATATGTCTCATGATTCTCCATTGACATTTCGCTACGAATGCGATCCCATTGGGCGTCAAAACCTAATTACCCTTTGGGTCAAGGATTTTTCGACCCCGCCGGACACCTCAGACCAATTTAGCAATCAGCGCGAAATTTTTGGGAGGATAGACGCCAACCTTGAGAAGAGAAGCGTTGCCTGGTCCTGAGCCTGACGAAGGGCATCCGATCTCCTAGGGTCACCGCCATAAATGGCCCTAGTCGCCTGCATCTGCGACTGACAGTCACTTCTTCTCCGTAGCCTCATTAAATATGTTTGATCCTACGGTAGAGCCGATTAAATTCCATAATGTGCTATCCCTCACTTCTTCTCCGCACAATTAAACATCCAATTCACCCCGAACTTATCAGTACAACTACCATAGTAATCTCCCCAGAACATGTCCTGAAGCTCCATCGTGACATGGCCGCCTTCGGAAAGCGCTTTGAAGAGGCGTTCGGTTTCTTTGCGGGTGTCCGGCTGAAGGTTGATGTGGACGTTATTGCCCTTCACCAACTTGATACCATGAGACTCCGGCACGTCTGTCCCCATTAGCACGTGCCCGCCTAAGATCTTGAGCTCGACGTGCATGACCAGATTCCTGTCGGCCTCCGGTAACGGAGGCATACCTTCTTGCGGAGGTACGTCTCCCATCCGCATAATGCCCGGGCCTTCGAACTCGCCGCCGAATACCGACTTGTAAAAGTTGAACGCGGCCTCCGTCTCGCGTTCGAAATTCAAATACGTGCTTACTCTTGCCATTGCTTCGGATTATTTTGATTACGGAGCGAAATTAGGTCGCTTTCATATCCGATGAGGGGTGCTAAGGCGGCCATTTGGAGGTATGAATGCGACATTATGGATAGATGCACCCCGATAACAGTCGAGGTGCGTCTATCCCGCCCCCATCCAATAACCGTAGTACGAATTGGTTATTTCTGCTTTATTAGAGGAACAAAACCCTCCTCCCCAACCCAACCTACCGCAATGAAGCTGCAGCTCGTATCCCGGAGTCTGATCGTATTACTATGGCTCGGCACGTTCATCGTCGCGCTGTGCTGGATATTCTGGAAAGATGCGCCCTTCGACCCGGAGCCCGTAACCGTCGTCCTGGGGCTAATATCAACAGCGATCACAGCAGTACTTTCTGAGTTCGGCTCACGACTCGAAGAAGAGGAGTTCTCCCTCCCCTACGCGCTGGCGTATGGATATGTCAACAACTTCGTTGAGCCGCTAATCTCCCAACTCCTCAAAAACATTCCGCTCGGAAGTCGATTTCCAAAGCTGTTCATATACATTCCTGAAAAGCTCTCCGAGCTGGAGCCTAGAAACATCGAACGCATCATCGGTCGTATCCGCATGAAGAATTTCGAAGACAAGGTCATCCACCTCGAATTCCAGGAAGGCAGAGCACGCGACATCCTGACAATAAACCAGCAGGGCAACCGAAGGGTGTATTTTGATTTTCCGAATACACTCCTGAGCCTCAATAGTCTCATCGATTATAAAATGGAGTCGCGCAGGAATCGCTTCAGCGACTCTATCCGCGAAGAAATCGCTAAAGAGTATATCGACAAATTTCGCCAGGTCATGGAGAAGCTGATTCAATCAAAGGACCTGACGGACTATGTGTCGTTTATCGGACGCGATCTTAATCTTGGTTTGGAAATTAACGGTCCTACTGGACAACAATCTGGAGAAGATACGAATCAATAGTCTTAACCACAGGACACAGGCCTGCATGGCGGCAGGCAG
>DATCLO010000206.1:0-7154 GCA_036563875.1 Cyclobacteriaceae bacterium | reverse complement strand
GCTACGGCCCAGGAAAACGACCTCTAAAAATCCCCTGTCGGCCTTACTTTTTGAAAAATAATTCTACCTTTGCAATCCCAATTTGGGGACTTACATCACTTTGCCCGATGGTGTAACTGGCAACACGCCTGATTTTGATTCAGGAAAGTCCAGGTTCGAGCCCTGGTCGGGCAACGAGAAGATCCCGCCTGGAGACGGGATTTTTGTATTAAATGGGGTACCGGGCCCGGCAGGGCCTGATCAATCATGGCTGTAAAAATTCTAAGCGGAAGCGCGACAATCTACCTGGCTCAGCGAATAGCCCATGCCTATGGGGAGCCGTTAACGAAGGTCCAGTACCAGCGCTTTAGCGACGGTGAAATGTCGCCCTTCATTGGCGAGTCAGTACGGGGCCATGAAGTCTTCATTATCCAATCCACATTTGCCCCTGCCGACAACCTCCTGGAACTTCTGCTTATGGTCGATGCAGCCCGCAGGGCAAGCGCCTCCAGTGTGAACGTCCTCATCCCCTATTTCGGATACGCCCGGCAAGACCGTAAGGATAAGCCCCGCGTTTCCATCGCAGCAAAACTGATCGCGAACCTCTTGTCTGCGGCAGGCGCATCCCGCATCATGGCGTGCGACCTCCATGCCGATCAGATCCAGGGCTTCTTCGATATACCGGTAGACCACCTTGACGGTGCCTACATCTTTGTCCCCTACCTGAAATCACTCGGCCTTTCTGATATCATGTTCGCATCACCTGATGTGGGCGGCATCAAGCGTGCACGAAGCTTTGCCAAATACTTCGATGCTGAGCTCGCAGTATGCGACAAGTATAGGAAGGAAGCGAACAAGGTGAGCTCCATGCGCCTCATCGGTGAAGTAGACGGCAAAGACGTTGTACTGGTTGACGACCTTGTGGATACAGGTGGTACCATTTGCAAGGCGGCAGCTTTGCTCAAGGAGAAAGGCGCGAAGTCGGTACGGGCTGTGTGTACGCACGCTGTTCTCTCCGGAAATGCATATGAAAACATCCAGGAGTCAGTACTCGAAGAGCTTGTTGTTACTGATACTATTCCACTCAAAAAGAATCTTTCAAAGATCAAGGTCCTGACGGTGTCTGACCTGTTCGCGAAGGCAATTCGAAAGATCCACGATCACGAATCCATCAGTTCCTTGTTTATCCAGTTGTAATTATTCACTAATCAATACATATCATGAAAACAGTTGAGATTATAGGGTTTAAAAGAGCAAATCTCGGCAAAAGCGATGCACAGCGTCTTAGAGAAGAAGGCAACGTCCCCTGCGTTCTTTACGGTGGGGGCTCGCAGATACATTTCTACGCGCCGATGATTCTGTTCCGACCACTGGTCTACACCAATGAGGCGCACTTTGTTCACGTCAACATTGAAGGTGAAGAATGTCAGGCCATCCTTCAGGATGTTCAATTCCATCCCGTAAGCGAAATCATCCTGCATGCCGATTTCCTCCGCATAGCGGAAGATCGCAAGATCAAGATGAAAATTCCTACGCGGCTTGTCGGTCAGTCACAATCACCCGGCATCCTGAAAGGCGGAACCCTGGTAAGAAAGAGAGATATGCTCACTGTGGTCGCATACCCCAAGGATATGCCCGATCATATTGATGTAGACGTATCTCACCTCGACTTCCACCACGCAGTCAAGGTAGCCGATATTGCTATTGAGGGACTCGAATTCGTTGATCCCCGCAATGCTCCTATAGCTGTTGTCGAAGTGCCTCGTGCTGCGAAGCTTGAAACGGCTACGGCTGAGGCCGCCACTGCAGAAGGAGCCGCAGCTGCTGCACCTGCCGCAGAAAAGAAAGAGGAACCCAAGAAGTAATTTACTCACGGATGTTCTACTGGGAGTCCCGGCAAGTGTCCGGGACTCTTTTTATTTTTAGCGCTTTACTTAGTCGCAGCCATCATGAAGTACCTTATCGCTGGATTGGGAAATATCGGCGCGGAATACGAGCTCACGCGACACAACATTGGCTTTCTCGTGCTGGACCAACTGGCCGACAAACTTGGTTCAGTTTTTTCAACACAGCGCCTGGCCGACAAAGCAGAAGCGCGTCACAAAGGCAGGACGCTTCACCTCATCAAACCCAGTACTTACATGAATCTCAGTGGCAAAGCCGTCCTGTACTGGATCAACACGCTGAAAATACCGAAAGAAAACCTGCTTGTCGTGGTCGATGATGTAGCCCTTCCGTTCGGAAGCCTGCGGATGAGAGGCAAAGGGAGCACGGCAGGACACAACGGACTGCGCAACATAGAGGCCGAACTGGGCGGCCCGGATTACCCACGGCTAAGATTTGGCATTGGCAACGACTTTCCGAAAGGACGCCAGGTCGACTATGTATTGAGCCGATTTACACAGGAAGAATTCGACGCTTTGCCAAAATTCATTGATAAGGCGGTAGAGATGATCCTGTCGTTCTGCACGCAGGGACTCGATCGGACGATGAGCCAGTATAACGATTGACCTAACAAGACCCAATTATGAAACATAATATCCACCTTGCCCTTCAAATCGTTCCCCTGACAACGAGCGACCGTGCATATCCCGTGATCGACAAAGCCATAGACGTGATCGCTGCAAGTGGGTTGCGCTACCAGGTTGGCGCGATGGAGACCGTCATCGAAGGTCCCTATGACGACGCCATGCGCACAATAAAGGCGGCGCAGCAAGCGTGCTTTGACGCAGGCGCTGAAGAGCTTGTCGTTAACATCAAGCTGCATGTCCGAAAGAACGGGGATGTCACCTTCGGGGAAAAACTAGACAAATACAGCTAATCAACTTACCGTTGACCCGGGATTCACGGGATCAGAAGGGATAAGCAGCCGCAGCTTTCCGTCCTTGTCTTCGGCCATCAGGATCATCCCCTTCGATTCTATGCCCATCATCTTCCGCGGTGCGAGGTTGGCGATGAGGGTGACTTGCTTGCCCACGAGATCTTCCGGCTTATAATGACGCGCTATACCGCTCAGAATCGTTCTTCGGTCAACACCGGTGTCGACCAACAGTTTCAGGAGTTTATCCGACTTTTCAACCTTTTCGGCTTGCAGCACTTTTCCAATGCGAATATCGAGTTTGGCGAAGTCGTCAATCGTAATCTGAGGTTTAAGGGGCTCCACGTCCCCCGCCGCACCTGCAGCTTTTGCCTCCCGGGCCTTCTTCAGTTTTTCAATCTGACGTTCGATATCGGCGTCCTCCACGTTCCGATACAACAACTCCGGCTTGTTCAGCTGATGACCACCTTGAATGGTTTCGACAAGCCGACGTTCTTTCCAGAAAGCGCTGCGCTGTCCTGATAGTGAATCGTTGTTCAGCTGTCGGCGTATAGCTGCTGCGCCATCTGGCAGGAACGGTTCACACGCCAGTGCGATGTTGCCGCACAGGTTAAGCGCAAACGTAAGAATGCTGGCCACGGCATCCTTGTCATTCGTGGCAATCTTCCAAGGTTGTGTGTCAGCGAGAAACCTGTTACCCGAACGCGCGAGGTTCATCATGTGAAACTGGGCTTCCCTGAATCGGAATGTATCCAGCGCGTTAATCATTTCGCCAATGCTCTCATTGAACTGCGTAATCGTCTGTTCCTTCGCGCGACTGATGCCGGCCCTCACATCGGATGATTCCGAGAGGTCCGCGACATTGGGTACCACGCCGTCGAAATACTTCCAGGTCAGCACCATGACGCGATTCACGAGGTTACCGAGAATGGCTACAAGTTCGCTGTTCACCTTTTGCTGATAGTCCTTCCAGGTAAAGTCAGCGTCCTTCGTTTCCGGCGATATGCTGGTCAGGACGTACCGCAGTTCATCACGACGCCCCGGCAGTTCCTGCAGGTATTCGTGAAGCCAAACGGCGTAGTTTCGCGAGGTTGAAAGCTTATCGCCTTCCAGGTTGAGAAACTCGTTGGCCGGAACATTGTCGGGAAGGACATAATCACCCGCGGCCTTCAGCATCGCGGGAAAGATGATGCAGTGAAATACGATGTTGTCCTTGCCAATAAAGTGGATCAGTCGGGTCTCAGGATCCTTCCAATACTTTTCCCAATCATTGGGAAGCAGTTCTTTGGTGGCCGAGATGTAACCGATTGGCGCGTCGAACCAGACATACAGCACCTTGCCCTGAGCATCAGGCAGTGGTACGGGCACACCCCAGTCGAGGTCGCGTGTGATCGAACGCGGTTGAAGTCCCTGATCCAGCCACGATTTACACTGGCCATAAACGTTCGTCTTCCAATCGCCCTTATGTCCCTCCAGCAGCCATTCGCGTAGCCACGACTCGTACTCGTTGAGTGGGAAGTACCAGTGCTTTGTTTGTCGCAGTACAGGCGGCTGACCAGATACGGTAGACCTTGGGTTGATCAGTTCACGAGGACTGAGACTCGTACCACACTTTTCACACTGATCGCCGTAGGCGTTCTCGTATCCACAGTTGGGGCACGTGCCAATGATGTAGCGGTCAGCGAGAAAGATTCCTTCCTGCTCGTCGTAATACTGGTCAGATGTCTCTTCCTTGAGTATGCCCTTATTGTAGATGTTCGTGAAGAACTCCTGCGCCGTGTCGTAGTGAACTTTTGCAGACGTACGTGAATACACGTCGAATGAGATGCCGAACTCCTGGAAGGTCTTCTTCATCATCTCATGATACTTATCCACGAAATCCTGGGGTGAAACGCCTGCTTTGCGCGCGCCGAGAGTGATAGCCACACCGTGTTCGTCGGACCCTCCGACGTAGATTACGTCTTCACCTCTCAGCCGCAGGTAGCGAACGTAGGTATCCGCGGGGAGGTACGCACCGGCAATATGGCCAATGTGAAGGGGACCATTCGCATATGGGAGGGCGGACGTAACGGTATATCGTTTGAATTTTTTCATGATGAATGCAATACCCGATCAGGGCGGTTTCAGCCCTGCAAAGATGATAATACTAATGTTGCGAAAAAAATCTAGACGGCCACTTCGGCCCGCATTCGGGAGGTCGTGAGGGAGAACTTCACGAAGAACTCCGTGTAGCCTTCGGGCGTCGTTTTAAGATCGATCTGGCCACCAATCTTTTCGGTGGCCGTCTTGGTCAGGTACAGACCGATACCGCCTGTGCCGGAGCGCTCGGATGCACGGGAGAACATCTGGAAGATCTTGTCCGGGTTTACCTGGCTGATACCAATACCATTGTCGATGACGCGTACTTTAAGCGTATTGCCATCGCGTTCCACCTTGATCATAACGAAAGGATCGGCGCGGTCGGAATCGTTGTAGAACTTAATGGCGTTGTCGATAAGGTTTTCGAGGATGATGCGGATGAGTTCCTTATCGGAATAGAAGATGATGTTCTCTTCGATTTCCTTTTTGATCGTAAGGCGTGGGGGAAGACCGCGCTTCCGCTCCAGAACGATGACGTCGTCGACAATCTCTTCAAAGTCGATGAGTTCGTGACTCGCCGAAGAATTGTTGATCTGGTTGATGATAAGGAGCCGGGTCAAAATCGTATTCAGCTTCTCCGCGGTAGCATCGAGCTTATTGAAATAATCGAGCGCCAGTGGATCCTTTACGTCCATGATGGCGACGTTGCACATTCCCTTAAGGCTCGCGAGCGGACCCCGGATGTCGTGCGACGTCTTATAGATGAAATTATCCAGTTCATCGTTAACGCGCTTGAGGGCTTCGTTAGCAACCTGGAGTTCGATCGTTCGCGCATCGACCATCCTTTCGAGATTCCGGTTGAGCGATGTGAGCTGTCGGTTCTGATCTTCGATCGTTACCTTGGCATCAGAGAGCGCCTGGTTGACGCGTTTCTTGACGAGGTTGCTTCGGTAGAGCACAAACACGAGGAGGCCGGCCAGCACGGCGATGATCACGATAGCGATATTGAAGCGCTGTTGCCGGATAAGCGCTTCGTTCTTGGAAGCAATAATGGCGATGTTCTGACGCTCTTCAAAGTTAGTCTTAATCTTGGCGAGGTTGCTGATCAGCTTTTCACTATATACGCTATCCTTAAGATTGATGTATTTGTCCTGGTAAGCCGATGCTTTTTCGAAATCTCGTCGCGACGCATAAAGATCAGCGAACGCACCGAACACGCTAATTCGCAATTCCGTGTAGTCGAGCGATTCGAGTATCGCCTCTGCTTGCTGCAGGAACTGGATGGCGCGATCATCGTCACGCATTCTTACGCTCACCATGTACAAGCCGTATAGGTTCTCAGCTTCCCATCGCTTGTTCTCTTCTTCGATGGCGATATCGTACGACGTCAAAAAATGACGATAGGCCTCTTCAAGGTTGCCGAGGCCTAAGTTTGCTGAACCAAGTGTATAGTAGATCTGATTTAGGCGCTCTGGCGTACATCGATCCTGACAGTATGTAAGCGCCTCATTCAGATACTGAATGGCTTTAGAGTTTTGATCCAAAGCATTATAACAAAGTCCGATATTGATCAGACAGTAGTCGATGTCGTAATAGTCGTTGGCTTCGCGCTTGATCTCAAGTGATCTCAGGAAGTAGTCGAGCGCCTGTTGGAAGTCACGCAGCTTGTAGTACACCAAGCCGATGTTGTTGTACGTGATACTGATTTCCCTCGGATTGCCTTCTGCCTCGCGGATCACGAGTGACTGAAAGTGATACTCCAATGCATTGTCGTAGTTCGCCTGGTATGTGTAGGCGAGTGCGAGACCGTTAAGGAGGAACTTGAGCTGGTCGATGTATTGATTACGCCGGGCTACGCCCAGTACGGGTTTGTAATGCTGGATAGCGGCTTCAAGGTCGCTCTTCTTGTAGTAGATGTTACCGATGGCGCGGCTGGCTTTAACAAGTCCAAGGCTGTCGCCGGTGGACAGCGCTACTTCTTTTGCTTGCTGTGCGTAGGACAATGCCAGGTCGTAGTTCTTCTCAGCGTGTATCCTGGCGAGTGAATAGAGTACTTCATAACGTTGTCTGCCGCGTACTTCGGGAAGCAGTGCATTGAGTGAATCAATCTCTTCCTGCTGGGCGTAAACTTCACCTCTTATCCCGAGTATGCCCGACAAAAATATCGACAGGCCAATGATAGCTTTCAAAAAATTATCGTACACGGGTAATTAATGAAATTTTATTACGCCAAATAGATTAAAGACAACCCGCACCTTTGGATTACAAAATTACTCCA
>DATCLO010000205.1:0-21596 GCA_036563875.1 Cyclobacteriaceae bacterium | reverse complement strand
GCCGACGGTTTTGATGAAAGATCCTCCGGGTTACTGGAATCTGGCCGTTAAGGTCAAGGAGGGACAATTCAATACCACGATTGATCAAATCGAAAAAGCCTGGTCTGCGCAGTATCCGGATTTCTTGTTCCGCTACGAGTTTCTTGAAGAAGAAATCGCGAACTTCTATCGCGACACGCAACGGCTTTCCGTTCTTCTGATCATCTTTTCCTGCGTGGCGATTTTCATCAGCTGCCTGGGGTTGTACGGATTGGTATCCTACATTGCCACGCGGAAAGAAAAGGAGATCGGCGTACGGAAGGCGTTCGGTGCGAGCACGACACAAATTGCCTACATCTTCTCACGCGAGTTTATCGTGTTGATCATTATTGCTTTTGTTGTCGCCGCTCCTGCGTCAGGATATATCATGGAACAATGGCTGCAAAAATTTGCATACCGCGTGTCGCTGGAATGGTTCATGTTCGCTTCAGGTGTCGGTGTTACGTTGCTGGTCGCCGGTGCAGCCGTCGGCTATCGGTCATTGCGGGCGGCATTAGCGCGTCCGGCAGAAGTATTAAGAGCTGAATGATAATGTGTTGAGTGTTCCCGTAAAGCAGGCCTGCGGCCGCAACTCAACATCAACACACCGACACATCAACACAATAATTATGTTAAGAAACTACATCCAAATCGCCATACGAAACCTCCTTCGTAACCGCTATTTCACCGCCATCAACATCCTCGGTTTGGCGATCGGTCTTGGATCGTGTATCCTCATTTTCTCATATGTCAAGCACGAACTGAGTTACGACAAAGACCATCCACATGTAGACCGAACGTACCGCGTAAACCAGACAGCCATCTGGACACCGACGGGTGGAATCATGAGCTCATCGAGTCTTCCTCTGGCGTACACGCTTAAGAAAGAATACCCGGAGGTTGAGGACGTCACGAGGATCAATACACCAATGCCACAGCTGGTACGCTATGATACTGGCGATGGAGAGGTTACTGCGTTCTATGAGACCAAAATACTGGCAGCTGATTCCAACTTCTTTTCCTTCTTTGCCTTCCCATTGATCGAGGGCGATCCCGAGACAGCACTTCATGGCGCGAACAAGGTGGTGCTGTCCGAAGAAGCGGCGCGGAAGTTCTTTGGCGACGAGCCTGCACTTGGAAAAACCTTGCTAATTGGTGATGATCGCATACCGATCGAAGTAAGTGGTGTTGCGGCTAAGCAACCGAGGAATATGCATTTTCATTTCGACTACCTGTTGTCGATGTACACCAATCCGGCGATTCGCGAGTTTGAGTGGAGCTGGATATGGACACAGGTTGTTACGTACGTGAGACTAAAGCCTGGAACTGATGCGGCAGCTCTGGAGAAGAAGTTTGCGTCGTTGGCCGAACGCCATGTCGCACCTACGTTTGCCCGGTTTGGTATCGCCTATGAAGACTTCATTCAGGGAAAGGGTTGGAATTTCTATCTTCAACCGCTGCGTGATGTACACTTGTATTCGTCCCGTATTGGAAACCGGCTTGGAACAACGGGCGACATTCGCTATGTCTACATCTTCAGCGCCGTAGGGGCGTTCGTCATGCTTCTGGCCATCATCAACTTCGTGAACCTTGCCACTGCACGAGCCGGGAGCCGAGGCAAGGAAATTGGAGTCAAGAAGGTATTAGGTGCGCGACGGGGTGCGATGGTTGCTCAATTCCAACTGGAAAGCATCGTCCTTACGTTCTTTGCCGGCATACTGAGCCTTGCGATTGTTGAGGTGCTACGTCTCGCCGTAGCCCGAGGACTCGGACTGGAAATACCATTTCTTTCGGTCTGGGGTACCGACGCGCTATGGTTTTTTCCTCTACTAATATCAGGTGTTGGGATGCTGGCGGGCGCCTACCCGGCATTCTATCTGACAAACTTGGAACCGGTCAGGGTATTGAAGGGCAAGACGGCGGGCCAGGAGAGATCCCGTTTGCGCAGTGCGCTTGTGGTAGCACAGTTTGCCATCGCGATCGGCTTCATCGTGGCCACAATCATCGTGTACCAGCAACTTGATTATGTGAAGCGCGTCGATCTCGGCTTCAACCAGGAGAACGTACTGGTAATAAATCATGCGGACAAACTTGGTGAACGAATCGACATCTTTCGGGAAAAGGCGTCAGCCATGAATGGCGTCCTTAGTGCGTCAATTGCCATGGACGTACCGGGACGCACGCCATTGGAAGACATTTTCATGCGGGAGGGAAGCGATGAAAAGTATCCGGTAGCTCTTATGCAAATGGACGAGTATTACCTGCAAACCCTGGATATGGAAGTTGTTGCCGGGTTGGGATTTGCGGAGAATGATGAGTCCGACAAGAACAAATGCCTGATCAACGAAACTGCCGCGCGTCTTTTCGGATGGGAGCCGGAGGAAGCCGTCGGAGAAACCATCATTTACATGGGCGATGAAATGCGTCCCAAGGAAATCAAGGGCGTAATAAGGGATTTCCATTTTGAATCGCTGAGGGCGAACATTGCGCCAGCGATTTTCTATCACACAGAAACAAAAACCTGGAACAACAATCGGATCGTTGCGCTGAAAATTACCGGGCAGTCTGTCAGCCGTTTGGTAGCCGACCTTCAGGAAACGTGGGACGAACTGATTCACGATGCACCTTTCGAATACACCTTCCTGCGTGACGAATGGGTGCAGAAGTATCAGCAGGACGAGAAACTAGGAGGGATGTTTACGTTGTTCACCGGTTTGTCGCTGTTGATTGCGCTGATCGGGATGATCGGCCTTGTGACATATGCTGCCGAACAGCGACGAAAGGAGATAGGCATAAGAAAGTCGCTTGGCGCTTCAGCCACGCAGATGGTTATGTTGCTAAACGGAAACTTTACAAAGCTCATCCTGATTTCTTTTATCATTGCCGTTCCGCTTTCGTGGTACGCCATGCATCAATGGCTGGAACAGTTTACCTACAAAGTGGGCATTAACCCCTGGGTTTACGGTTTGGCTGGACTCTCGATCATTGTTCTCACATGGATCACTGTCAGCTATCAATCAATACGGGCTGCGCTAGCTAATCCCGCTGAGGTTCTCAAAGACGAATAGGAGAATTGTGTGTTCAACCACACAGTCACATAGTCTGAATCATGGGTTTTCGAATGAGGGGATAGGTTTGTAAATTGGTGAAATCAACATCCCCGCCTATGATTTGTAGATTGACGATTGTGCTGCTCGCCTGCATAGGCTTTGTTCCGGCGTTCTCGCAGGAGTTTACCGAATCCAATCTTCCCATTGTCATCATCGACACCCACGGCCAGGCTATTCTGGATGACCCCAAGATTATGGCCGACATGAAGATAATTGACAACGGCCCAGCCATGACTAACCATATCGACGATGAGCCTAACGATTACAACGGCAAGATTGGAATAGAAATTCGCGGATCGTCGTCGCAGATGTTTCCGAAGAAGCAATACGGCATTGAGTTGTGGGACGAAGAGGGCGAAGGCATTGATGCATCTATTTTGGGGATGCCCGAAGAAGAGGACTGGGTGCTCTTCGCACCGTACAACGACAAAACCCTGATCCGTGATGCACTGGCGTACAAACTCGGACGCGACATGGGTCAGTATGCCTCCCGACAGCGCTTCTGTGAAGTGGTGCTGAACGGGGAATACATGGGATTGTTTGTGTTCTTCGAGAAGGTCAAGCGCGACAAGGCGCGGGTCGATATCAATAAGCTGAATCCGGATGAGATCAGCGGCGATAACCTCACGGGTGGGTATCTTTTCAAAATCGACAAGTTCACCGGCAGCGGGGGTGATGGCTGGACTTCAAAACACCCACCCCGGAAGCGTGGTGGCGCCCAGACGATATTCTTCCAGTACGAAGATCCCGACCCCGAAGACATCGTGCCTCAGCAAAAGGCGTACATCAAATCGTGGATGGACGAGTTTGAAGATGTGATGGCAGGCCCCAACTTCTCTCACCCGACAGAGGGTTATGCAAAGTACATCGACGTAGAGTCGTTTATCGATTACTTTCTCATCAACGAGCTCACGAAAAACGTGGATGCTTACCGGTTGAGTACGTTCATGCACAAACAGCGTGACTCCGATGGAGGTAAGCTAAGAATGGGACCTATCTGGGATTTCAATCTTGGCTTCGGCAATGTCGACTACTGCATCATGGGCAACCCGGAAGGGTTTGTAACGTCGTTCAACTCGGTATGCCCGGACGATTACTGGCTGATTCCTTTCTGGTGGCCGCGCCTGCTTTCCGACGCCAATTTCAAGAACAAGCTGAACGAACGGTGGGATGAACTTCGCGCAGGACCATTCAAGGAAGAAACAATTCTCGAATACATCGACTCCCTGGTCACAGTCCTGGATGAAGCGCAGAAACGAAACTTTGAGCGGTGGCCTGTGTTGGGAGCGTATGTTTGGCCGAACTATGTTGTATTGGATACCTATGAAGAGGAAATCGAGTGGCTGAAAGATTGGATCACCGCGCGTCTGGAGTGGCTCGATGAAAACATTCCAACGATTGTCACGGCTGCCACGACAGAGACTGTGTCCGTTACTCCGCGCCTGTTTCCCAATCCATTCAAGGAACAACTCACCCTCGAATACACAGTTGAACATACGGGCGATGTTACCGTCGAGCTTGTGGATATGATGGGTCGCCGCGTCGCGGTCTATCCTCAGGGCCGTCTTCAGGCGGGTCATTATACACTTACGCTGGATACTTCGGATTATCCGGTCGGAATGTACCGCTTTGGTTTTTTTTATAACGGGAGGGAGCGATTATCCGCCAAATTGGTGAAGCCCTGATCGGTTGTTCGTGTATTCCCGACACATACTGACGGCGCGTTAACCACACATCCAATTCTTCTTAACTGAGGCCGGGGCGGTGATTATCTTGGCCATCGATGTATGGTACATCGATCAATCACCCAGCCTATGAAATCTTTACTGATTCTTTTCCTTAGCATGACCCTCGGTGCGGCTGCGGCACAGTCGCCGGTTGGCATCTTCAAACACAGCAAGGACATTGGGAATCCCAGGAACAAAGGAAGCGCCTCCTACGATGAGGCGACGCAAACCTATACGCTTACGGGGTCTGGGTATAACATTTGGTTTGAGCGGGATGAATTTCATTACGTCTACAACAAGATGGGCGGCGACTTCATCATCACGGCCAATTTCCAGTTCATCGGAAAGGGTACTGATCCCCACCGAAAGATCGGTTTGATGGTGCGTCAGTCGGACGACGAAAAAGCAGCAAGCATCAATGCGACGCTGCACGGCGACGGACTCACGGTATTGCAATGGCGGGAGCTGCGTGGCGCTTACATGAGGGATCCGGAGGATGAAATCTTCCCTCCGAAAAACAACTACACCATCCTGCAGCTGGAACGTTCAGGTAAGGAGATCATCATGAGAGCAGCGCATCCCGGTGAGCCGCTCCAGGTGATAGGATCGCATACGATGACCGCCTTCGGCGATTCAGTATTGGTGGGACTCTTCATTTCATCACACAACCCCGATGTTGTTGAACAAGCATTGGCACGGAACGTCCGTATCGACAAGCCCGTTCCTGACGACTATAATCCTGGCCGACAGGGGTGGCTCGGATGCCGGCTGGAAACAATGAATGTTTTCGACGGCAAGCGAAGGGTGATCTATGAGAAGGATGGTCGCTTCGAGGCGCCTAACTGGACTCCTGATGGTAAGTCACTCTTAATTAATATGGACGGTATGTTGTATTCCATTCCGGCGAACGGCGGCCCACTTACGCAAATCAACACTGGTAATGCAAACCGTCTCAATAACGACCACGTAATTTCATTCAACGGACAGATGCTTGGCATCAGCAGTTCACACGAGGGGAGTGGTTCGGCAATTTATGTATTACCGATAACAGGAGGTGATCCCCGGCCAGTCGTAACAGAAACTCCATCATATCTTCACGGATGGGCACCCAACAACCGCGAAGTGATTTATGTGGCAACCCGACCGGACAACCCGACGTACGATATTTACCGAAAGGCGATCGATGGAAAGAGTCCTGAAGTGAGGCTTACGAATACAGGCCCCGGCGAGCACGTGGATGGTTGTGAGTATTCCCCGGATGGAAAGTACATCTATTTTAACAGCAGTGAGTCGGGCACCATGCAGATCTGGCGCATGAAGCCTGACGGCGCGGGCAAGGAACAGCTTACGTTCGACCAGTACAACAACTGGTTCCCGCACATTTCTCCGGATAACAAATGGATCGTGTATATTTCATTTCCACCGGACATCCCTGTGAACAGTCACCCTTCCTACAAGCGTGTGGAGTTGAAGCTGATGCCCGTGTCAGGTGGTGCGCCACGAACCATTGCCTACATGTATGGAGGACAGGGGACGATTAATGTTCCGTCCTGGTCGCCGGACAGTAGGAGTATTGCGTTTGTGAGTAATAAGTGATGTGTTGATGTGTTGAAGTGTTGATGTGTTGAAGTTGTCTGTACTTAAGGGGAGGTGCAAGGAAGAACGGATAGCAGGGTATCTTTGGGACATTTGCGCGTCGGATCCCTTTAGGGAATAGAAGGGCGTGCGGGGAGAAGAATGTGTTTAGGTGTTTACGTGCGTACGTATTTATATTGGGGGAAGTTGATCTTCTTTTTCACTCATCCCCACAAGTTGAAGTGGTCAACGGTCCCTGAGCAGTCGAAGGGCCGGAAATGCATTGAAGTGCGAGGGTGGTGTTTACGTGTTGTTTACGTTGGACGCACGGCTGTGCGTATCCGTTCTAATATTGTGTCTATAGTGACGCCATGACCATTGCTGAATTCAAAGAAATCGCATTATCCTTCCCTGGCACTGAAGAAGGACCACACTTCGAACGATTAGCTTACAAGGTGACGGGCAAGCGCATCTTTGCCAGCCTTCATGAGCCGACGGCAATGGCAAATGTTAAGCTGAGTCCCAAGGATCAGAAGGTCTTTTGTAAATATGACAAGACCGCAGTGTATCCCGTGCCCAATAAATGGGGACTACAGGGATGGACTACGTTTGATTTGAAGAAGATACCGAGGGAGTTGATGCTGGATGCGTTGGAGACAGCGTACAAGGGGGCGTTTAAGAAATAGAGCTTTTCATTTTCGATTAGTGATTAGCGATTGGCGATTATCGATTTGGACGTACCGCGTTGGGGGACAAATCACAAATCGCTAATCGAAAATCGCCGATCATATCATCCCTCAGCCAACTGCCTCAAATCGACAGGCACCACCCTTGAAATTCCCTTCTCCACCATCGTGATACCATAAATCACATCGGTGGCTGTCATCGTGCGCTTGTTGTGTGTTACGATCACGAATTGGGAGTCTTTGCTGAAATGGCGGATGATGTTATTGAATTTGTCAATGTTGGCGTCGTCCAGCGGCGCATCCACCTCGTCGAAGATACAGAACGGCGCCGGCTTGAGCAGATACATCGAAAACAGCAGGGCCGTGGCGGTCAGCGTTTTCTCACCACCGCTGAGCTGGTTGATCGTGAGTGGCCGTTTTCCTTTAGGCTTTGCGATAATGTCTATTTCAGAGTCGAGCGGAGCATCCGGATTGACGAGCCGGATGTCGCAATCGTCCTCTTCATTAAACAAGGAGCGGAATACATTCTTGAAGTGCTCGCGCACCTGGTTGAATGCGTCCATGAACGTTTGGCTTGCAGCGGTTTCGATCTCGCTGATGGTGCTCATGAGCGATTCCTTTGCCTTCATGAGGTCTTCCTTTTGCGAGAGAATGAAATCGTTGCGTTCCTTGATTTCCTGGTACGCTTCCATCGCCATCGGGTTGATGGGGCCCATGTTGTCGAGACGGTCGCGCATCTTTGAAACTTCCGTACGCAGTTTTTCTTCGTCAGCCTCAACTGTTTCGTCGCCTTCGGCCGGTGTTTGTTCGAGAAGGGTATCCAGGTCCACTTTGAACTCTACGGAAAGACGCTCCTTCACGGAGTTGAGTTCAAGTTTGTTTTCATTAAGCTCGTTGTGCAGCTGCATCAGCACCGTGTCGATGTTTTCGCGCCTGTGCTGAATCTCACGCAGCTCCTTTTCAAGAGCATCAATGTTCCCGCGTGCTTCGTAGTAAGCTGTCTCGGCCTCGTTCAGGCCTTTCTCCATTTCTTCCTTTTCAGCATACATGGCCACGAGGGTATCGTCGCCTGTCTGCGTGCTCTCCACGATCTGGCGTGTTTCCTCTTCGTTTTTCCTGAGCTCTTCGAGGTTGGCTTCAATGCGCGCGCCGCTTTGATCCATCGACTCCTGCTTGAAGGAAATCTCCTGCGTGATGCTCTTCACGCGGTTTTCCTGCTGGTGATAGAGGATGTTCTGCTCGTTGAAGGCGGCCGACTTGTGGCTAAGCAACTCGTTGTCGTTTGCCAGGCGGTCCGTGATGGCGGCGAGCTTTGCCTCCGCTTCCTGCAGTTCGTGTTGTGCTGCGGTTGCTTTTGGACGAAGTTCCTGCAACTCCTGCGTCAGCAGGTCGATCTTCTCCAGCATGTCCTCGCGACGCAGGTCGGCGTTGCTGAGCATCTCGGAGAACTGTTCGCGCTTGGTGCGGACCGAAACGTGTTCTTCGGTGATCTGGCGAATGGTATTCTGCAGTTCTTCGATCTGCCTTCTCAGACCATTGTTCCGCAGCTTTTCGAGGTCGCGTTGACGGTCGAGGAGTGATTGCTTGACTTCCTCAAGCTTAGCGGAAAGGGTTTTGATTTCCTTTTCCAGCTTTTCGAGGTTCCGGGCGCGACCGATCTTCTTTCCTTCGAAAAGTCCAACCGATCCACCGGATATGCTGAAGCGCTTGCGAATAACCTTGCCGCTCTTTGTGATAAACGTGTTGACGTCATCTTTGGGAATGGTGGTCATGTCGCCTTCATGAACGTACACCCGGTCGAGGATGAACGCCATGAGTTTGCGATACTTGGGATCGAATTCGATGATTTCCGTCGCCGGAAATGCGTTGTCGTAAAGCGTTGTGCTTGAAGGCTCGAAGGAGTCGAACGCATCGAGGATAAAGAAGTGTGCCTTTCCCTTTGATGCATCGCTGAGAATGTTGATCGCTTCGTAGGCCTCTGACTCGTGGTCGACAATGTAGTAGTTTAGCCACGGCTCGAGGTAATTCTCGATGGCGATACGATATTCTTCCGGACAGGTAACAATGTCGGAGAGGAGAGGAGCTTTCTTGCTGACCTTCTTCCGCAGGAACTTGATGGCTTCCGGAAACCCTTCAAGGTTCTCGACAAGCGACTTCGTCAGGTTATATTCGTTTTGACGCGCGTCCAGCTTCCGGCCTGTCGCTGTCATTTCTTCGCGAATGACCTCGATCGTCTTTTCCGTATTGGCAATTCGCGCCAATACATCTTCTTCCTCTTTCTTAAGTGTCTCGATCTGCGCTGTGTGACGCGCGATTTCCTCTTCGAGAACAACCAACTTTCTCTCAAATTCTGCGAGGCTGGCGTTCTGCTGGCTGCTGTCGGTGGTCGACTTCTCCAGTTCCTGCTTAAGGGAGTTGATCTGGATTTCGCGAATTTCTACGGCTTTGTTGAGTTCATAACTTGCCTCTTGCCGTTCGCGCTGGAGTTGACGAATACTATCGGCCTCCTGCTGAAGTTGTTGCGTCTTCAGCTTTTGTTCTTCGTATTCCTTCTGGAGAATATTGCGCTTTTCTTCGATTTCGTTCAGGATCCCTAATGCCGTTGCCTTTTCAGCTTCCAGGCTCTCGATACTGAATTTCGCGCGTTCGTTGCTCTTTCGATCCTGGTCGATCTGGTCCCGCAGGCTTGCGGCCCGGTCGCCCAGGTACCGCAGGCGTTCATTGCGAATTTGCTTTTCGTTTTCGTATTGCCGAATCTTTCCAACAAACTCGTTTATCGCCTTTTGACGGGAGGAGAGTGTTTTCTCGCGGTGGACGAGGTCGGCCTTGGCACTTTCTATGGCAGCCTCCTTTTCGGCAATGGAAGCGCTAAGTGCTACCTTCTGGTCGTTTTCGCTCGCAATCCGGGCACTGATTTCGTCGAACCTTTGTCTTTGTTTCTGCACGACCAGGCGCGCGAGCAGGATGCTTTTCTGCTTATATTCTTCCTTTAACCGGTAGTATGTTTCTGTCTGTTTAGCCTGCTTTTCCAGGCTCTTCATGTTCTTCTCTATCTCGAAGAGAAGGTCCTCAACGCGCTCAAGGTCAGCATCAGTATCCTCCAGCTTGCGCATCGTTTCCTTCTTCCTCTTCTTGAACTTTGAGATGCCGGCTGCTTCTTCGAACAGCATTCTCCGGGAATTGTCCTTGTCGTTCAGGAGGTCGTCTACCATCCCAAGTTCGATGATGGCGTAGCTGTTGGACGCCACACCAGTATCAAGGAAGAGGTTAGTGATATCTTTAAGGCGGCACGTTACCCCATTGAGCAAATACTCGCTTTCTCCGGAGCGGTAAAGGCGGCGGGTGATCGTGACCTGGGAATATTCGGTAGGAAGGATGTTTTTGGTGTTGTTGATTGTCAGCGACACTTCAGCCATTTGCTGGGGCGCACGCTGACTGGTGCCGTTGAAGATGACGTTTTCCATCTTTTCCGAGCGGAGGGCGCTGGTTTTTTGTTCACCGAGAACCCAGCGTATCGAATCGACGACGTTGGATTTACCGCAGCCATTTGGCCCCACGATACCGGTAATGCCCTCATCGAAATTGATCACTACCTTATCCGCGAAACTCTTAAATCCCTTTATCTCCAGCTTGGCTAATTGCATCCTCTGTAGTGGTAGTAAGTAGAAAAAACCGACCCCGGCTCGTTGACGAATGAGGGGTCGGCAAAGATAAATCACTGCCCCGGTCAATTCAAAGAAAAATATCCTGCCCGACCTGCCTCGGTCAAGCCGGATCCTCTCAATCATTGAGATAAAATTTTTTTGATAGCTTTGTGTTGCATGGATAGCTTTCAGTTTTGGCTTTATGTCATTGTGGCGATCATCTATCTGGTCAGCAAGGCCATGCAGAAAGACAAACGCCAGCGCAGGGCTCAGCCTCCGAAGAGCCGGCCTACGCACGGCGAGGAGACTGACCAACTGCCGCCGATGACCTTTGAGGAGCTCCTGCGTGAGATCACGGAAGGAAAGAAACGAAAGACGGAAACGCCCCCGCCACCACCACGGCCCATACCAACACCGACGCCACCTCCTGTCCAGAGACAGAAGCCCGTGGTGCAAGATTATGTCGACTACGACGACGACCTGGAGGATGAGGAAAAGAGCCTAGAAAGGGTCGATTACGACAGCGAAAAAGAGGTCGCAACCTTACAGGTCTACGAGCGTGCAAAACGCGAAGCCGAATTGAAATCCTCGTTGGAAACGCTGAAATCGGGGCTCCGGGGTATTGAATCCAGCCATGTGGCCACTGCTCGGACTACAAAAAGACATTGGCTCCTTCAGGAGTATGTAAGAGAATTGAAAACACCGTCGGGTTTTAAGAAGGCAGTTGTGATGAGCGAGATATTAAAACCCAAATTTTAGTGCAAAAAGTCGTTTTTTTGATGTAATATTACTCGGATAGGGAAGTGATTTTTTAAGAACGTTTAATTTTTTGAACTAAGACGTCCATGCGTGATCTTTGATTTTTGGAGCCTTAGGTTACTTATTTTTTAACTAGGTAATTCAATTGAGCCTGTGTATACTTTTTAATTCTCACTTGAAATGCAGCTTTCCAAACCCCTGATTCCTTTTGTATTACTTCTGTGTCTGATTCCTGCGTTAGGCAACGCGCAGTGCGAGCCGGCTATTGATGTAACGTTCCACCAGGTGTCGACAGACAGCTACACCGTTTTGCTTCGGTCTGAACAGGGGAGCCAGAATGTGGATGTGATGCTGCACGACCTCTACCTGGGCAAGGCTGTTCAGTCGAAACGCATCAGCCTTTCCGCACGCGAGACAGAAGTCTTCACGAATGTTAAACCATCACTTTACACAATTTATGTAAAGCGTGATGGATGTGATGAATACAGGAGCCTGGGTTCGGTTACGGGAATAAAGATTGGGGAATAATTATTGACATAAGAGTTTTACATGACCCGGTTATTTTTTAAGCTACTAGGATCCGGTCTGGCGATGGCCCTCGCGTTGGGCGTGGCGAAGCCTGCTTATGCGCAATGCCCGACGGTCGTGTCCCTATCCCATACGGACGTTTCCTGCTTCGGCTCCAACGACGGAACAATAACGGTCACCCTCTCGACTGATGTCGACAACTTCGAGCTCTTCGACAATTTCCTTGGCAGCTTTGTAACCATTTCGGTCATCGAAAACCAAACCCCGAACAGCGTAACGTACACTAACGTCTATCCTTCGTCCTTCCAGGTTGTGGCTTTCAAGGCGGGGTGCCTTGCTCTGCAGATATCTGACGGTCCGGGTGGAATCGAAATTACAGAGCCCGCACAGCTGGCCGTTACGGTCGATGCCATTGATCCGGACTGTGATACGTCAATAGGTTCCGGTACAGGAAGCATCAACATCACGGTGTCAGGTGGCACCGCACCATATTCATTCGTCTGGTCTGATGGTGCAACATCCGAAGACAGAACTACACTTGACGCGGGGAACTATCACGTAGACGTCACTGACGCCAATGGCTGTGCAATTGGAACGGATGCTGTAGTACCGGTCATCACGCAGGCCGCGGCGGGACCCGATCAAAATATCTGTACCGACAATACGACCATGGCTGCCAACAGCCCCGGCGTTGGTGAGATAGGAACATGGTCGATGGTTACGCCGCAGGGAACGATCGCGATACAGAACCCCAATTCGCCCACTACAGTCATTGGCAACATTCCTGAAGGTGTCCATGTGTTCCGCTGGACCATCACAGATATCGATGGCACATGCGCCGGAACCTTCAGCGACGTGACGATCACCAGGTTCCAATCGGCTTCAGTCGACGCCGGCGCGCCAATCACGATCTGTGCCGGTGCTACGGTACCGCTTTCCGGTACGATCGGAGGCTCTGCAACAAGCGCTACATGGTCATCACCGACTGGTGGTACTTTCAATAATCCTTCTTCACTGAATGCCATCTACACTCCGAGTGCCACCGACATAGCAAACGGGTCCGTCGTGCTGACGCTGACAACCAACGACCCCCTTGGTCCTTGTGGTCCGCAAAGCGATAATGTGACCATTACAATCAATTCTCCCGCCACCGTAAGTGCCGGACCTGACCTTACCATATGCGCGGGAGAAACCGCGACCATGGCCGGAACATTCGGAGGCGCGGCGACTGGCGTGACGTGGAGCACTTCGAGTCCTACGGGCACATTCGATGTGATTACTAATCCTAACGCGGTATACACGCCCAGTCCGGAGGACATTGCTGCCGGTTCAGTAATTCTTACCATTACAACTGATGACCCCGCCGGACCATGTCCCGCGGTTTCGGATTTTATGGTGCTTACCATTAATCCACTGCCTACAGTAGATGCTGGTCCCGACGAGGCGATTTGTTCTTCAGAAAATACAGTTACGCTCGCGGGTACCATTGGCGGTGGAGCCACGTCCGCTACCTGGTCTTCGTCGGGCACCGGCTCTTTCGATAACCCCTCATCCCTCAATGCAACCTACTCACCGAGCGAAGCCGACAAGGCAGCCGGTACGATAACGCTGACGCTAACAACCAACGATCCGGCTGGACCATGCGTTGCAGCTTCTGATGAGGTCATTATTACTATAGAACCAGAGGCGACTGTCGAAGCCGGTTCGCCGATCACAGTTTGTGAAGGAGATCCCGTTCCGGTCTCGGGTACCATTGGTGGCAGCGCTACCAGCGCTACATGGTCTTCATCAGGCACCGGGTTATTTGACGATGCTACGTCGCTCAACGCTATCTACACGCCTAGCGCTGGTGATATAGCGGCAGGAACGGTTACGCTCACACTCACAACGAATGATCCTGCAGGTGTCTGCGGCCCCGTTAGTGATGATGTCGTTATCACCATTAACCCTCTGCCCGAGGTAGACGCAGGCGCTCCACAATCCATATGTGCGGGATCATCGGTGACACTGGCCGGTTCCATTGGCGGTGCCGCCACCAGCGCGACGTGGTCTTCATCGGGTACTGGTTTATTTGACAATGCTACATCGCTTAACGCGGTCTACACACCAAGCGAAGATGACATTGCGGCAGGTACTGTTACGCTCACACTTACGACGAACGATCCTGCAGGACCCTGCGGATCCGTGAGCGATGACGTAGTGATTACTATCGAGCCCATAGCGACAGTAGAGGCAGGCGATCCCATTATAACCTGTGACGCAGACCCGGTTCAGCTCAACGGAAGTATCGGCGGCAGTGCCACGAGTGCGATCTGGTCTTCATCAGGTACCGGGTTATTTGACGATGCTACATCGCTCGACGCTATCTACACGCCTAGCGCTGGTGATATAGCGGCAGGAACGGTTACACTCACACTCACCACTAACGATCCGGCGGGTGCGTGTCCATCCGTATCTGACAACGTTGTTTTAACCATCAATCCTTTAGCTACGGTGGATGCAGGTGCTCCGGTGACCATCTGTTCCGGTGAGAGCGTTACACTGTCGGGCGTTATCGGCGGTTCAGCAACGTCAGCGGTCTGGTCCAGTTCCGGGGACGGGACGTTCAACAACGAGAACCTTCTCAACGCTGAATATGAACCCGGAAATCTTGATCGGAGCAGTGGTACGGTTACCCTTACACTCACTACCAACGACCCCGCAGGCCCCTGCGTGGCTGTCAGCGATGTTGTGGTGATCACCATCGATCCGGCGCCTACGGTTGATGCGGGTAGTCCTCAGACGATTTGCGCGGGAGACGATGTGACACTATCGGGCACCATTGGCGGCAGCGCAACAACGGCCACGTGGTCTACGATATCTGGTGATGGCAACTTCGATGACGCCAATTCACTTACCGCAACATACACCCCTGGTCCTGGTGATATTTTGGCTGGTTCTGTGAGTTTTGTTTTGACGACGGGCGCAACGGCAAGTTGTGATCCTGTTTCTGACACCGTCGTTGTTACGATTACACCGCCGCCGACTACTGCAAATGCTGGTCCTGATAAAACGGTTTGCGGACCTACAACCCTTGAAGGTAATGCCCCCGCTATGGGCACTGGTACGTGGACGATCGTAAGTGGTACAGGCGGAATACTGGATGACCCGAACGACCCTAATAGCGGCTTTACCGGAAACAGCGGTGAAGTCTATGTTCTGGAATGGACAATAGCGACTTGTACCGCCAGCTCGGACCAGGTGCAGATAACATTTGATCCGGATAGCCCTACCGTTGCAAACGCCGGAGGAGATCAAACGATCTGCAGCACGGTGAGCACTACGGCAACACTGCTTGCCAACACGCCGACCGTAGGCACCGGTATGTGGTCGATAATAAGTGGTGACGGTGGATCTTTTGCTGATGCTACCTCGCCGGGTACGTTGTTTACCGGTATGGCCGGAGAGACTTACGTGTTGCGTTGGACGATCACCGCTACATGCGCGAGCACCAGCGATGATGTGACAATCACCTTTGAGCCTGGACCTTCAACAGCTGATGCTGGATCTGATATCCAGGCTTGTGGTACAAGTGCGACCCTTGCTGCTGTTGCGCCGGGTATAGGCACGGGACAATGGAGCGTTGTTACGGGAGCAGGCGGAAGCTTTGCTGACGCTTCCGACCCTCAGACAGAATTCACAGGTGTTGCCGGCACGACTTACACGCTGCGGTGGACAGTCACCAATTCGTGCGGGTCGACAACAGATGATATTGTCGTGACCCTTGAATCACCGCCAACGGCCGCCGACGCAGGTCCCGACAAGACGGTGTGCGGTACAACTAATCTTGAAGGCAATGTTCCGGGAATAGGTACAGGTACCTGGACCATCACGTCTGGTGCCGGGGGCAATGTAGTCGATCCTTCCGATCCTACGAGCGAGTTCACGGGCGTAGGTGGGACGACATATACGCTGGTATGGACGATCACTAATGGTACGTGTACACCCAGCACTGACGAAGTTGTTATTACGTTTGATCCTGACAGTCCGACGCCATCCGATGCAGGACCCGATCAAACCGTCTGCGGTGCAAGCACAACGCTTGCGGGTGTGAACCCTACCATCGGGACTGGCCAGTGGTCAGTCGTGACCGGCGACGGCGCAGAATCCTTTGATGACGTTAATGACCCGGCCGCAACCTTTAGCGGTACCGCGGGTGAAACTTATGTCCTTCGCTGGACGATTACTTCCTCTTGTGGCACCTCTGAGGATGATGTGACTATTGTATTTGAAGAAGCACCTACAACTGCTGATGCGGGCTCTGATCTGCTGAACTCCTGTGGTCCGGTTAACCTTCCAGGCAATACGCCTGTGGTTGGTACGGGTACATGGACCATCGTCAGTGGCACGGGAGGCGTTATCTCAAATCCTTCTGATCCCAATTCGGTGTTCCAGGGTTTGCCTGGTGCCTCGTACACCTTACAGTGGACGATTACAAATGGATCCTGTCCGCCGTCGTCCGACCAGGTAGAGATTTCGTTTGATCTGAACACACCTACCATTGCTGATGCGGGACCGGATCAAAATGTGTGTGGAACGTCGACGACGCTGGCAGCAAATACTCCTGATATAGGTGTCGGACAATGGTCTATCGTCTTTGGTGCGGGCGGTTCACTCGATGATCCTTCGGACCCCAACACGACCTTTAATGGTGTTGCGGGCACGACGTATCAGTTGCTTTGGACGATCAGCAATGGAGTAACCTGTACGCCGAGTAACGACGACGTGGTAATCACCTTCGACGCGCCACCGACAGTGGCTGACGCAGGAGGCGACCAGCAGATATGCGGCAATGCAACAACGTTGACTGCCAACACTCCGGCTGTCGGTACTGGCCAGTGGAGCGTAGTAAGCGGGGCAGGGGGTTCGTTTGCTGATGCTTCAGATCCCTCATCAGGATTCACCGGCGTTCAGGGTACAAGCTACATCCTGCGCTGGACGATCACGAATGCGTGCGGAAGCTCTGAAGATGAAGTTCAGATAACCTTCGACCAGGTGCCCACTGTCGCCGATGCCGGACCGGATCAGACGGCATGCGGCCCTGCAACGCTTGCCGGCAATACGCCGGGCGTAGGTGCTGGCCAGTGGACCATCGTCAGTGGTGTCGGCGGTATTCTTGCAGACGCCTCGAATCCGTCGAGCCAGTTCTCCGGCGTGGGAGGAACGACCTACACGCTTCGCTGGACGATATCGAATGGAAGCTGTGCCGCAAGTTCAGATGAGGTAGATATCACTTTTGATCTCAATACACCCACGATCGCTGATGCCGGACCGGATCAAAACGTGTGCGGTACGTCTGCGACACTGGCTGCCAATACCCCTGTTGTCGGAACCGGGGAATGGAGCGTCGTGAGCGGTGATGGTGCAGGATCTTTCGCAGATGACTCAGATCCTGCCACGACGTTTACGGGCACAGCAGGCACCACTTACGTGCTGCGCTGGACAATTTCAAATGGCGTCGCATGCGCACCGAGCACTGATGACGTTACGATTGCTTTCGAACAAATGCCTGCGGGCACGAATGCCGGACCAGATCAACAAGTCTGTGGCACGTCTGCTACGCTGGCGGGTAACACACCAGCATCAGGCGCAGGCCTCTGGACTGTGGTAAGCGGTACAGGTGGATCATTTGACGATGCAACCAATCCGGCAGCAATATTCACTGGCAATGCAGGTGAAACCTACGTGCTCCGCTGGACCGTCACCAACTCCTGCGGTTCGGAATCTGATGAGGTAAGCGTAACACTTGACGAAACGCCTCCTGCTGCTGACGCCGGACCGGATCAAATCATTTGTGGCTCTACGTTCACCACGCTCGCAGCAAACGCTCCTGGCGCAGGAAATACTGGTCTGTGGATCATTGTTAATGGTAACGGCGGAGGAGTTCTTACACCCACCAGTCCTACTTCCCAGTTCACTGGTGTAGCTGGCACTTCGTACACCTTGCGATGGGTTATCACAAACGGGGGCACATGCCAGCCGTCAACGGATGATGTTGTCATCAACTTTGCATCTGCGCCTGCAGCGACGTCACCCGTGAACGCGTGCATCAATTCGGCAGCGCCGACACTACAAGCCACGGCTACCGGTGCAACCAGCATTAACTGGTATGCGGATGCTGGCTTGACAACTCTTGTTTTCACCGGAACGAACTATACGCCGGCTCCTGCACAGCTAAATATGAATGTGCTTGGAAGCACAACATTCTATGTGACTGCTACTTATCCTTGTGGTGAGTCGGCCGCAACGCCTGTTACTGTCAATGTTGTCGATGGTCCTGGCTGCGGCGGTGGTGGCACAAATTGCTTTGCCTTTACCATTCTTGTAGTAGACGCTGAAACGCAGCGTCCTTCGTGCGCGGATCAGGATGATGGCGTCATCACACTTGATGTCTCGGGTGTCGTGGGCGGTACCTATATCGTCCAGCTCATTTCGCCCACGGATACCTTGACGCAGGTGGGACCTGCAGGAGTATTCAAGTTCTCCAACCTCACTGCGGCCTCCTACAGCTATCGTGTAGAGGATGGTGCGGGCAATGTATGCCAGCAGCCGTACAATCTGCCGCTGCGTACGCTGGTTGAAGCTACAGCAAGTGATCCGGTGGATGCGCTGTGTTATGGAGATCCCTCAGGCGCAGTAACGATGACGATCACTGGTGGAAATTCGCCGTATGAATATTCACTCGATGGAGTTAGCTGGTTCGATGGCCTGATCTCTGGCGGACAGATTACCGGTCTTCCCGCGAATGGTACGTATCCCATTCTAATCCGCGATGATGCAAGCGACCTGTGTCCTGCAGAGGTAATGGTCACAATCAATAGCGTTCATCCGCAAATCCAGGCTACCTTCAACGTAACACCTGCAACCTGCAATGGTGCTGACGGTTCAATCGCAGTCGCCTCTGTAAGTGGTGGAAGTGGTTCCGGATATCAATTTGCGCTGAACGGAGGCACATTTGGCGATGGTCCATTTACAGAATTGAGCGGTGGCAACTACACGGTAACGGTTCGTGATGATGCGGGTTGTACGCGTGACTTCACCGTGTCGGTTACGTTCCCCGGCTTTATCAATCATACGATTGCGGCTGCGAACGCAACGTGTGACAACGAGGGCATGAGCGGAACGATTACTTTGGAAATAACTGATCCGGGTACATTCCAGGTTGCGCTCAGCACGGATCAGTTCAATGAGCCTGCGGATGAACTTTATCAGACTTACCAGGCGCCTTCAGTGACTTTTGACGAATTGTCAAGGGGCACATACTATGTCTACATGCGGGCAACCAGTTCTTCGTGTCCCACAAGGAGTGCTCCGATCTCTATATTAGGCGCCTATGCAATCGACTTTGATATCGAGCCTGTTTGCAACCTGAATGAGTTGTCCATTGCGCTCACGAATATCGTGGGAGATCCCACGCAGGCCTTCCAGATCGTCGTGTATCCGAGATTTTCGAGTACGCCGGTGGAAATAATTTCAGCGGGCCTGATAGCACCTACGCGCAGCTATTTGCTCCCGTATGCGTCGCACCCGTGGTTGCAATCGCCCGACGAGTACCAGATTCAGATTATACAGGTTCAGGACGTAGGTGGACCGTTGTGCGAGATTAAGTCGCCGCTAGTTCCGTTCACCGTGCCGGTGCCTCTGTTTGCTGCTATCGGCGCCACTGAAGAATCATATCCCGATATCATGACGGGCTCACTTCAGATCACGAATTTCAGTGGTCCTGGTCCTGATTACACGACCTATATCGAGTTGGATTCCGCAGCGGTACCTGGACAGGTGTTCATGTCTGGTCCGGACATCGTGCCGACGAACCCTGTGGGTATTTTCGAAATCATTTATGAAAACATTCCTGCGGGTCGCTATGAAGTAGTTGTTCAGGACAAGAACGGTTGTACCAAGACGCTCGTGGCCCGCGTGCCGCTGGATACGGACATCTACATTCCCAACATCTTCACGCCGAACGGTGACAATAAGAACGACTTCTTCTACATCCGGAATCTGCCGGCGGAAGGTGCCAGCCTGATCATCAACAACCGATGGGGCACGCAGGTGTATTCTTCCAACAGCTACCAGAACGACTGGGATGGAGGAGAAGTGCCGGATGGCGTATACTTCTACAGGCTCAAGGTGCCCGATGGTGCGGCCATCACGGGTTGGGTGGAAATTCTGAGAGGAGTGAAACCTTAAAGAAGTGCTCGAGTGTTGAAGTTGTCCTGAACTCAATAGATTGTGCGAAAAGAAGGGGTATCACTTATTCTCGTGGGTGACTTGCGCGCGGGATCCCTTTAGGGAACCAAAGGGCGCGCGGAGGGATGGGTTGGAGTGCTGAAGTGCCTTAGCTCAACCCCAACAAAAACTCCACTGTATCTACCCGGTCCGCATAATCACCCGGTCCCGGAAACTGTGCCTGGCCAAACGGAACCGTCGCGGGCGGTGTCTTGCCAACGATGCATTGAATCTTGTCAGAAACCAGGCTTAGTCTTTCCTTCAGATCATGCTCTGTTCGGTAGTATTCGTAATACAACACCGATATGGGTGAGACGATCTTTTCACTTTCCATTAGCAGCACAACGCCATTGTCGAGAAACGGAGTTTTGTTTACCAGGGCAATCGCTTTCTGATAGTCGTAGTTGTTAGCGTATTTGTGATGCTGAATAATTTCCTCATGTTTTCTCCATCGGTCGAGCAAAGAGGGAAAGTTGTAGCCCTCAGGTACCCACAACTTGGAAACATTCCTGCAACCGAGTCCGAAGTAGGTGAAGACATCCGCACTGAGCTGGTCCAGTTCTTCCGGAGTCTCCTGACCCGTCAGGATCGCACAAGACGTTCTGTTCTTCCGGATGATCGATGGATACCTACTAAAGTAGTATTCAAAATATCTCGAAGTATTGTCGCTGCCCGTGGCAATGACGGCGTCAAAGTTTTTGAGTGTTTCCGTAAATGAAAAGCGATCGCGAAAGCGGGGTTCAATATCGACCAGTTGCTGAAGCACGAATTCTGTGAGCACAGAATCCTTGGAGCTGAGTTTGATTAAGGCGATATTGCCGGTGACTAGCACTGTGAGGATGTCGTGAAAGCCCACGAGGGGAATGTTGCCGGCAAGGACGAGGCCGACTGTCTTTGAGGGTCGTGAATCATCAAAAGAGTAGGAGGAAAGCCACTGGCGAAGGTCATGTTCCTGTAGCATCCTACTAACGCCTGTTAGGGCTGTAGTAATATTTGAAGGTGTGAACCACGGGTTTTGGTTACCGACGCGGTCGTATAACGAATTTAGTGTAATGCTATCGATTGAGGTGAGTCTTTGACCTAGCAGCACAAAAGCACGTAGCCTTTCCTCGAAATTCATGTCAAAAGGAGGGAGACAAATGTTTTGGTCGAGAACTAATCACCTAGTATTTTTGTAGAGTAATAGCGAGTTAAAAATAGGAAAAGCATGGCAATAATGATTACCGACGAGTGCATCAATTGTGGTGCATGCGAGCCGGAATGCCCCAACACCGCGATCTA
>DATCLO010000204.1:0-29142 GCA_036563875.1 Cyclobacteriaceae bacterium | reverse complement strand
GAAGGGTAAGTCCGATGATGAGCTTATTATCGAGCAAATAACCCATCGGATTTTGTCCGGATTCTACCACGACGACCCGTGGAGCGCGGGGAGGTATATTATTCGGATGGAGAGTGGGTTGTCTGCTCAGTAGGCAGTGGGTAGTTTGCGCCATATTGAGAATAAAACTCAATCCGCTTATCCTCGGAAAGGGTATCAGGTTGTTTGGCGATTCAACAAAGGACTTCAAGCCAGATCTGATCGACTCAACTCGCTTTGACAAAGGATTGCGATATGTAACTCTATGTATTCTATGTGTCCCTATGTGTTCTATGTGGTTCAAAGAAAATTGAAACCACATAGAGCACATAGAAGGCTCATCAGTTCAAATGAAATACATCCCTGCTTTTCTGCTCCTGCTCGAGCAAGTGCATAAGGAAGCGAATCCGGTTAATGAGGAATTTTTCGCGGACAGATTCGTCGGACGTGAGGAAGGCATAACGATCTGACACATCCATATTCAATTCACACGCGATCTGATACATGGTAAATGTACTAACATGTTTGCTGATCTTGCGTCGGTTCATGTAGTCCACGAAACATTCATAGAGTTGCGGACTGGGTATTACCGGCTCCACGTGCCACGGGCGGACAACGCCACCGGGATAAGGATTCTGTCGAAACGTGCGCGCCATCACTTCGAGCGTAAACAAATCCAGACACTGAACAATGACATCCGACTCACCGCCCGCATACCGCTTGATAACGCTTTCGAGTTTTACCAGCGACCCGATCTTCGCTTCGTTAGTTTCGTGGCTGAAATAAATGCCAAAGCTTAGGTCGCGGGTTTCAGCTTCTTCCAGTAGTTGTTTGTAGCGCGGCTCAAAGATGTGAAGCGGCACCAATTCTCCCGGCAACGGCAGCAGGGTAAGAGGAAACAATGGAATCTGTATCGTATCAGCCATAAAGCCGTTTGGCAGGAAAAAGTTAATACCCTGTTAGTATTCCGCCAAATAAAAGGGAGAAATTCCGAACTGCTCTTTAATCTTAGTCTTGCCCGGAAGGAAGCCGAGGTTGATGAGAAATGAGAACCCTGCGATGCGTCCACCCAGTCGTTCCACCAACTCACCGGTAGCGATTGCCGTACCTCCCGTAGCCAACAGGTCGTCATGGATCAGCACATTACAACCCTTTTCGAAGGCATCGACATGAATTTCAATCGTTGCCTTACCATACTCCAGCGAGTAATCGTTGGACTCCGTCTTGAAAGGAAGCTTACCCGATTTCCTCACGGGTATGAATGGAACCTGCAGTGCGTTGGCGATTAACGCCCCGAAGATAAAACCGCGTGCCTCGATGGCGGCTACCGCCTGAACATTGTGCGGCTTCCAGTGCTCCACCTGTGCGACAAGCATTTCATTCACCAACCCAGGTGAACCCAGCATGGGCGCAATGTCCTTAAATATTACTCCCGGTTTGGGGTAATCGGGAATATCCCGGATGGCCTGCTTGATCCTGACTTCGAGTTCCATAATGCTTCAGGATCAATGTTAACAAAAAAATCCAATAATGCTGGACAAGGTTCTATGTTAGTGGAACCTTGGGAGAGATTCAGGGACGCTGATACGGTGGGACAGTCCCTTACTTACCGAATGATTCGACCTTGTAGTTTAGTTGTGTACCGAAGACCGGCAGGCTGATCTTGAGGAGCGCAAAGAAGCCACCACCCTTTACACTGGGACGGTATCCGACTTCACCGGCATAGGCCCAGCTGAGGGTACGGTTGAACTTTCCTTCTACGCCAATGCGGCCACCAAATTTCTGAACCTTTACGGGATCTACGTCATAAATCCGCGTATTACCGGCGTTCGTGTAAACGACATTATCGATTTCCAACGCAGGCGCTAACAAGATGTCTGCGTATACGGTGAGGATCAAATCATCAATGCCTTCTTCAAACTTGTCGAAGTTCACGGCAACGTTCCGGATCCAGGTGATGGAACCACCTACATATCCGCCCATCGAGGAAATGTTGCTGAATACGTCCAGGTCGTACACGCCGTTGACATCACTCCAGGTCGACGGCAAGCCGTTGCCTTCAAAGTCCTTGAGATCTTCGTTCGTGAGTCCCTGCTTTTCAAGTGCGCGGCTCAAATCAATCGAACTATCCCAAAAAATACCGCCGATGCGTCCACCGTAGATCTTCCTGACCTTGCACGGTATCTCAGCGTTCAGCGGTACGCGGGCAGCCCAGGTATTTCCCTTGTAGCTCTTCTTGTACAGGAACATCTTGGTCTTCGAACTCTGTTCGAAGTCGCGGAAGTGATAGGTCGCACCCAGCTCGAAGTAGTTAAAGACTTCAAAACGATTGTCGACGTCGCTGGTCTTCATCGCGAGGTCGCGTGTGAAATCGTAAAACTCAGCACTGTACGTCTTTCGGAACATCGCCTTGAAGTGGGCTTTGTCCTGCATGTAATAGGTTGCCTCAAGTCCGAAGCCGGCGTTTACATTCGTAGCAAATACTTCGCCGTACAACGGTTGAAAGTGCACAAACAGCTTGTTAACGGAATAAGGCTCATCGTAGATTTCCTCGTACGTGACGGCCGTCATGTCCTTTCTTTCGCCTTGTGCAAAGAGTACTCCGGTTCCGAGCAATATGGCTACCGGTATAAGCAGGTAACGATTCATACAGTTCAAAAAAATTGGGTCACATTCCTGTTGTGCGGTCTGTGAGTCTTATCCAAAAAGTACCAATTAGTAAAAATAGCAATATTATCGGTAAAAATTCACGGCAGAAGTAGCCATGTACAGAACCATGTAATACCAGGAGTGAAATCGAAGAAAAAAGGAACCTTTTTGTGCTGATTCGTTCAGGAAACAGCGTCTCGGAGCGCCTTTCTGTGAGCCTCCACAACATGATCCACTATGTCCATGGTTATTGCCGTAGAGATGAACATGGCCTCAAACTGGGAGGGCGCCAGGTATACACCCTCGCGCAACATAGCATGAAAATAACGTCCGAAGCGTGCCGTGTCAGACGTCCGCGCGGTGGCAAGATCCGTTACTTCCTTGTCAGTAAAGAATAGAGTAAACATTGATCCCACGGAGTTCACTGTAACCGAAACGCCTTCTTCTCTGGCGACCGCTTTCAGTCCATCTACCAGCCGGGCAGTTGTCTCATTCAATTGTTTGTATATGGAACCGTTGTGTTTGAGGTACTTCAGCATGGCCAGACCGGCAGCCATAGCAAGCGGATTACCTGAAAGCGTCCCAGCCTGATATACAGGACCTGCAGGCGATACAAAGTCCATGATCTTGGCCTTTCCACCATAAGCTCCCACCGGCAAACCACCTCCGATGATTTTACCCAGCGTCGTAAGATCCGGCTCTACACCGTAGAGTTCCTGCGCACCCCCGGGTGCAAGACGAAAGCCGGTCATGACTTCATCGAAGATAAGAACAATACCATGTTGGTCGCACAGAGCGCGGAGGTCCCGTAAATAAGTAGGATGCGGTGGAACACACCCCATGTTGCCAACTACAGGTTCGAGAATGATCGCGGCGATATCGTCAGGATACTTTTGTATGAATCCCTTTATCGCGTTGATGTCATTAAACGGGGCCACAAGCGTATCGGCAGCCGTACCCGGAGTAACGCCAGGGCTATCCGGCGTTCCGAACGTGAGCGCACCGCTGCCCGCAGCGATGAGGAATGAATCACCGTGACCATGATAGCAGCCTTCCATTTTGATGAACTTGCGACGACCCGTATAGCCTCGCGCCAGACGAACAGCCGACATGGTTGCTTCGGTACCGGAGTTGACCATCCGCACCTTTTCTATTGAAGGGACCATCGAACAAATCAACTCCGCCATCTCCACCTCGCGGGCTGTCGGACAACCGAATGATGACGACATGCGCACGGCTTCAATCACAGCGTTTTCTACTTCTGGATTTGCATGTCCGAGAATCATCGGTCCCCACGAGTTGATGAGATCAACGTAGCGGTTGCCGTCTTCATCATAGAGGTAGGCACCGTTAGCGCTTCGAATGAATACTGGCGTCCCACCCACCGCGCGGAATGCACGTACGGGAGAATTGACGCCACCAGGAATAAATTGTTGAGCTCTATCAAAAAGTGATTTGCTGGTCGACAGATTCATTGTCAAAGCGTTTCTATCACCGTGAGTTCCCCGTTCACAAATCGGACAAACGGCACGACGCGATTGTCGTGGCTCACAGTATAATCATATCCCTGCGTGAGATATCCGGGTATTCTGCCTTTCGGAAAAGCTTCCTGGAAGTATACCCCGTTCTTTTTCATCGCGTTGCCGAGGAACAACATCGTCTCATAGCCCAGCACCGCATACTCGGATGGAGGAACGCCGTTCTTTCGCAAATACTTACGGGCAAAGGCCTGATAGTGGCGCGAGCGTGTGGAGGCAAAGCCCGGAGCAGCGAATACGACATTCAGTTGTTCAAACTTTTCGAGAGAAAGCGCTGGTTGTTCCAGCCAGGCCTTTGACCCCACAACCAGTATGCCGTCGGCGCGCGTTTCTACGCTGCTGATCACTTTAGAGTAGATAAGCGCATCGTCGGAAGCGACAAAGATGCATGCGATGCTGTCTTTCTCTATCGTGAATTGTGTAGGTTTCTTCCACTCGTCAAACTCAGTCGGTGTTGCGAGTATGTCTATGATAGCGGCCGATCCGTCACGCGGAATGCGTTGAGACAGCACGACGTTCAATCCACGCTCTGTTGCCTTAGCGGCGAATGATGCAGCCAAGACTGAGTCACGTTTCGACGCGCCGTAGAAGATGATGCAGTTTTTATTTCGCAGCGGTTGAGACGCCGCAAAGTCGGCCGACTTCTCTCCCAGCGTTTCGTATGAGGGCTGGATCATGAAACTGAATTCGTTCGACCCAATCATCTCGATGTTGTTCGTGAACGGCTTAAACACGTTGATCCGGTTAGCATTTGCAAAATCCTGGATCATCTTGTTTTCATCGGGAAAGAACGGACCGATAATCAGGTCGGTATTCTTCAGTTCCGGTGTGGCCAACAGTCGGTTTATGGTAGTTGTTTTTCGCTCGGTATCGTAGGCACGCAATTCGATCTTCACTCCCTGTTGCGACAGGGTATCAACAGCAATTTTCATCCCTTCGTAAAGGTCGAGGATCAGTTGATTGCGTTTCCTTCCTGGTGTGGGATCAAGTGTGCTAAGCATGAACGGATACATCACCGACACCGTGTAGACAGGCTTGTGATACGTAGGGGGAGCTTCGTTGATGAATGACCCGCGTTGCAGCCTGTGCTTGCGTACCAGCGCTTCGAACTCTTCGCGCGCAGCGGGATTGGTCATTTGATTGGCAAGCAATTGTGCGAGTGCTGACGCAATAATCCGATCGTTGGGATATTCTTCAAGCATCATCCGCAGCGTCTCGGGATCATCAATGCGAGACAGGTATTTCTTCTTCGCTTCCTCAATACTTCGCCGAATGGATTGATTGCGGATGCCTTTCCAGACATTAAGCCCCTCAAAGTATTCGCGGTTGTCCATGTGTATAACACCGAGCCAGTAGTGGACTTCCTCCATCTTGTCCCAGTTCGGACTCACCTTGCGTATCTGGTTCAGCATGTCCTGGGCTACGGAAAGGTAGCCTTGCCGGTACGCGGCAATCGCGTAGTAGAACGACGCGTATTGGGAATAAGGATTCGCCGCATCATACGGTATAATGGGCTTGAAGGCCTCCATAGCGAGGTTGTACTTGCCCTCAAGGAAAAGGTTCTTGGCATTTACGAACTGCTGCCTGAAATCGCCCTGGCCGTAGCAAGCCAGCGACATCAGGAGCAGACAACAGGGTAGTAAAAACAGTCGTAGCTTCATGCCTGAAGTTTAGGATTTAGCCGGATAAGGCGGAAAAGAATTCCGACCACTCTACGGTTTTGGACTATAAAGGTCGCAAATGTTGTTCCAATTACTCCCATTCAATAGTAGCCGGAGGCTTGGAGCTGATGTCGTACACCACGCGGTTGACGCCTTTTACTTCATTGATGATGGCATTGGACACGTCGGCAAGGAACTCGTGGGGCAGATGAGCCCAATCGGCAGTCATACCGTCGAGACTCGTTACCGCCCGGAGGCTTACGACACGCTCATAGGTACGTTCATCACCCATCACGCCGACCGACTGTATTGGAAGCAGAATGGCGCCAGCCTGCCATACCTTGTCATAAAGGCCGTACTTTTTCAATGCAGAGATAAACAGATGGTCCACCTCCTGAAGGATGGCCACCTTCTCGGGCGTGATATCGCCGAGGATTCTGATGCCCAGGCCAGGGCCCGGGAACGGATGCCGGCCGAGGATACGCTGGTCGATGCCAAGCGTCTTGCCCACGATTCGGACTTCGTCCTTAAATAACGTCTTGAGCGGCTCAACAACCTTCAGTTTCATTTTTTCAGGAAGGCCACCCACGTTGTGGTGCGATTTGATCGTGGCGGAGGGTCCCTTAACGGACACTGACTCGATCACATCCGGATAAATCGTTCCCTGTCCCAGCCACTTTACATCCTTTATCTTGTGCGCCTCTTCGTCGAAGACGTCAATAAAAGTCTTGCCAATCGCTTTCCGTTTGCCTTCGGGATCCGTGAGTCCAGCCAGCGCGTCGTAAAATCGCTTTCGCGCATCCACGCCCGTCACGTTTAATCCCATGCCCTTATACGATTCAAGTACTTCCTGGAACTCGTTCTTTCGGAGCAGGCCGTTATCTACGAAAATGCAATGCAGGTTCGGTCCTACGGCATGATGGATCAGCGTAGCTGCCACCGTCGAATCCACGCCGCCCGATAACGCCATCACAACCTTATCGTTGCCCAGCGTTTGCTTTAACGATTGCACTGTGCTCTCGACAAACTGGTCGGGCGTCCAGTCCTGTGCACAACCACAGATGTGAACCACGAAATTTCGCAACAGATTCTTTCCTTCTGTGGTGTGCGTGACCTCAGGATGGAATTGGATTCCATAAATATCTTCCCTACCTACACGATACGCGGCTACGCGAACTGTAGGGGTACTGGCGATGATTTGGAATTTTTCCGGAACCGAAACGATTGTGTCGGCATGCGACATCCAGACCTGCGTATCGAGCGAGATTTCCTTGAGCAACTCCGTGTGGTGGTCGACGCTTGTTAGCCGGGCACGGCCATACTCACGATGTTTGGCGGGTGTGACCTGTCCTCCCTCCTTTTTTGCGATCAACTGGGCACCGTAGCACACGCCCAAAATGGGCACCTTTCCTCTGTACTTAGCCAGGTCAAAATCCGGCGCGCCCGGATCAGAAACGGAACAGGGGCTGCCTGAGAGAATAATGCCCTTAATATCCGGGGTAAAGTCAGGAACCTTGCTGAACGGGTGAATCTCACAGTATACATTAAGTTCCCTGACGCGGCGAGCTATGAGTTGTGTGTATTGAGAACCAAAATCGAGGATTAGAATCTGCTCTGGCATGGCGCAAAGATAGAACCCCTCGGGGAATTTTTGAGAATCCAAAAATTATCCTGCGAGAGAATTTTCGATTCTGAAAAACGCTCCTTAAGGCCGTCTCTGCGGATTTTTAGTACGACATCATCACAACACCGACGTTAAATCCGATGCTGTTAAAGCCGTCGTAGCCGAAATACTCGCTCTTGGCGGTTGAAAAGGTGTAATGAGCCGCTACTGTTGCGCCCCATTTACCGCCGAAGGGGAACAAGACGCCGACTTCAGGTCGTCCGAGGAATCCCCAGACCTGGTCGTCATCCGTGTATATGTTATAGTATTGGAAATATCGATTGAGCTGGGCACCCAGGCCGAGGCCAACAAAGGGCATCACCCGCTCCGTTGAGAACGGCATAAAGTACTGCCCGCTGACCGTCAGGCCGTACGAGTAAACATAGTTGAAATAGTCAGTTGTGATTGTCCTCGTTCCATCAACAAATGTTGTAGTCGGGTAATACTGGTCGTACGTTGCCCAGGTGTAGTCGATACCAGCAGCAAACTTGTCGCTGATCAGCTTTCGATAACCAAACCGAACACCTTTGCCGGTGCTCTCGTCTATCCAGTCGGTGTTGGATAGTGGCATGCTTGGCATCCAGGTAAAGTAAAAATAGCGATCAAAATCCTGCGCAACGCCCGATACGGTGCACAAGAGCAAAAGAAGAGAACAGGTAAGCCAGGGTTTCATAAAAATTATTGTCTCGTGAGGTACGCCGACTGTTGGAAAGCCTGATCAATGGCGTCAAGCGTCTGCTGCACCAGGTTTAACGAACTGAACACATCACCCAAATGAGCGGTCCATATGACGGCTACTTGATTTTGCGGTGTAATATTCTTCAAGTCTATGACCTCTACAACAAGAACGCCTGTGTTGTACGCGTACGTTTGCACATAAGGCGGATAATAGTAGTATGAATAGTATCCGTAGCCAGGGTAATAATAACCGGGAGGATAGACATAGTCCTGAAAGATGTTGAGATCCTTCAGCACATATGCCTTGACAGCAAGGTCCGGACTTTCGTCGAAATCGACCGACTGATAACCACGTGCGTTGAGATGGGTCATTATCTGATCGACAACGGGTCTCGCGTAATCGGACCCTACAACGATCGTGTCGTCGCCGGGGTAATTTGATACAAGCCCGATTGTGTCCTCACGCATGTAATAAGTAAGATATGAGCCGAAGTCAGCATTCTGGTCGTAGTTTGTAAAGACTACAAATTCATCGACCAACTTCAGATCGTCCGGCTGCGGTTCACATCCCCAGGAGATCACCACCACGCACACCACAGGAAGAATAACCTTTAGGGCATTCATTGCATTTCAATGTTTAGTACTTACGTAACGCTTTGCCGCGAATAATAATTGCAGCATTACGCCTTGCTATTAGACCCTTTTTTCTTCCAACAGGTTTAAATGCTTACAAAATAATCCCCAGGCCGAACAGCAGTACAAAGACGAGTGTAGCCAGGGCCATTTGCTTCAACCCAGGATCCAGTTCCGCAGGCGCCCTTCTTGACACCATCAATCCATTTTGAATCAGCACGGGCAGTACAAGCAGGAACAACCATTGCCAGGGCGACCTGTAGTTGACGACTGTGTACAACACAGCGCTCAAACACCCTGCTGAAAGCAGGAACCAATGATAGCGAATCGCATTCTTTCTTCCGATACGTACGGGTATGGAATATTTCCCTGCCTTCAGGTCTGACTCAATATCCCGTATGTTGTTGATGTTCAGCACGGCCATAGAGAAAAATCCACAGCTAAGTGCGGGTAGCACATCAACACCGGAAAACTGTTTCGTGAAGAGATAGGATGATCCCAGTACACCGACCAATCCGAAGAATATCAATACCGATATGTCTCCAAGACCGATGTAGCCATAGGGCCGATTGCCAACGGTGTAAGCGACTGCAGCAACGATGGAGGCGATACCCAAAAGGAAGAAGAACAGCAACGCATTCCAATCGCGGCCAAATGCAACAAGCAACAATGTTATCCCACTCGCAAGGCACAAGGCCACAAAAAGAAACAACGCTCTGCGCATTTGCACGGCTGAGATCGCGCCCGATTGCACAGCGCGAGCTGGTCCCTTACGGTGATCGCCATCGGCACCATGCACAGAGTCACCGTAGTCGTTGGCAAGGTTGGATAGAATCTGCAGAAATACAGTTGTGACTGTGCACAGGACGAATATGTCCATACGGAAAGCTCCGGCGCCGGCAGCGAGAAAGGCACCCATGCCGATGCAAGCCAGGGCCAACGGCAGAGTCCGCAGGCGGAACGCGCGAAGCCAGGCTTTTATTGGGTTGGTTTCAAGGGTAGCCATGCGTGCGAAGATAATGATTTAGTTGCAGACGCAGATGCATCTGCGACTTAGTCCTAGATACCAAGAACTTCCTTCAGTCGCGCATACCCCGATTTACTCACGGGTATCTGCTTTCCGTCTCTTAACACGGCGATGTGGCTTTCCTTCTGGTAAGGATCTATTCTTGTTATTCGATTTACGGACAATAGATAAGAGCGGTGTACACGAACGAACTGCTTTGGATCGAGAGCTTTCTCATAGTACTGAAGGGTTTTGTTCTTGAGGAAGCTTCCTTCATCGGTTACAATTTTCACGAAGTCGTCATCCGCTTCGAGATAATGTATGTCGCGCACAGGGATGATTCTTACCTTGGTGCCGGTTTTTACTACAATGCGTTCCTGGTTGACAGGCGCATCAGCCATTGTGCCGGCAAGTTGTTTCGAATGCTCGTCCGCCTTCCGGCTCCTGAACTTTTCGATGGCTTTCCTGAAACGGTCTTCGGAAAATGGTTTCAGCAGATAGTCGGTAGCATTCGCCTCAAAGGCACGGATGGCATACTCATCGAACGCCGTGATAAAGATGACCGCTGGCGGATCATCGATTAGTTCCAGCATTTCGAAGCCGTTAATCTTCGGCATTTGTATGTCGAGAAAGATCAGGTCAGGACGATGCTGTTGTATTGCTTTTACACCTTCGAAACCGTCGTTGCACTCCTCAACCACCTCGAAGTCGGGGTAGCCTTGCAGGTATGACTTCACGATCTCTCGGCTCAGTGGTTCATCATCGATAAGGACTGTCCTGATCATGGTTGCCTGGGGATTTTTAAAGTTACGGTAAAAACGTAGTTGACGGCTGCCGTTTGAAGCAGGTCATTGCGTGCAAAGAGCAAGTACATACGCCGGCGTAAGCCCGCCAAACCGAAACCGTTGCCTCTTGTTGTAAGTGCATCTTCACTAAAAGGGTTGGTGACGCGTATTTCAAGAAGGTCGTCTACACGATGAGCGTCCAATGATATCGTAATACTTCCTGTCGTGCCGTACAATCCGAATTTGATGGCGTTCTCCACAAGAGGTTGCAGCACCAGCGTTGGTATTTTCCAGTCCATCACATCCTGGTCAAACGACGTCACCACTTCCAGTCGATGGCCGAACCGTACCTTTTCGATCTCAAGATACAGTTGAAGGTAATTCCATTCCTCCTCCAATCGCACCCAATGTTCGTCGGCTCGCCTGAGAGTGATTCGAAGGAACTCCGAAAGATGCTCTACCATTCGTCGTGCCTCGGGAGGACGAACGAGGATGAGGGCGTTGATGGAGTTGAGGCAGTTAAAAAGGAAGTGAGGTTGCAACTGAAGTTGAAGTTTTTGCAACTCGGCCTCTCTTACCATATCGGCTGTAGCTTTCTGGCGCGCGTTCTCTGCCTTTTCATCAAGCACGCGGAAATGCAGAACGCTGGCAACACACAACCCTCCCATCAATAAAAAGTTAAAGCTCCAGCGCAGGGGACCGGTCAGGTAAACAATTTCCTGGTATTCGAAGTTGCCGGTTGCTTCGGGGATGACAACTTCGATGGTAATCCAGACACATACGAGCGAAAGAAAAACACTGACGGCAATTGCGAACCACAGCTTTCCTCCTTCCGGCATGTATCGTCGCAGCGCTACAGCGACCAACGCAGTGATCACGAGAACTGAACCATTGCTGACGGCGCTGTCGAGCCACGCCAGTCTTGAGTCTATGCCCAGTTTTGCATGAAGTATCCACGCGTGGAAACCGATCCAGCCGAACGCCGCGATAGCGGCGACGATGAACCATCGGGCACGCAGGAAAAGGTCCTTAAGCTTCACGCTGCCGAAGTATATCGTTGTGTTATTGACCAAGCGCACGCGCTTCAAGGATGCGCCGAGCTTTTGCACGAGTCATGGCAACATACTCTCCCGGATCGCCGGGCTCCACAATCTGCCCATAAAGTTGCTCTCCGTCATCCAGCGAAGCGATTCTGCTAATGTCTTCAACGGCCAGAAATTTCCACCGAACCAACTCATTCTTCACGTTGGAAAACGAAGTCTCTCCCATTTTTCCAAGAATCTGGGCTTTTTCAAGTGCCCAGCCGGAGTCTTCTGCCCGAATCAGCCTGTATTGTATGTCAAATTGAGGCATGTGTCGTCCTTCTCCGGTGACAATCTGGTAAACCAGCTTTGCAAGATACCAATTCATGCCTTCTGGAAGTTTTGTCATTTGTAACTCTTGATTTCAATTCCCGCACAAATTGCCGTTCCCGATATCACGAGAATTTTATCCCGTGCAGCAGAGGCGGCTACCTCGCGTTTATCGTTGATGCCGCCCAAAATCGCCACCAGGTCGGATTCAATCGCCCAGTTGGCGGGTAAGATCAAAGTTGTTCCACCAAAAAATTGAGTAATGTCTATAGTCGCACGGTCCTGGATGTCCGCATGAGTAAGATCAATCTCAGCACCACCAAAAAGGACGGTGACATCCGCGAACCTGAAATTCTTTGAGAAAATTTTTCTCTTGATACCTCCAAATATGGCCGTCAGATCAACCGTGTCCTCGCCGGTGCTGCCCTTCGCCTGTTGTTTCGGCTGAGGATCCGGCGTCGAAGGCTGCTCTTTTGAAAACGACTCAGCCTCAGTCGTCGGCGCATGCCTGTATGGATTGCGATAATGGTCGCCACGTGGCGGGGGATTCGGCCGCGACACCGAGCCGCGATACAAAACGAGCAGCCCAATGATGATGATCGCGATGGGCCACATGAACGGCTCCATGCCCCACGCAAATGGCAGATGTTCTTTGGCGAAGAACAATGCTCCCAGGAAAATCAGCACAAACCAGCCGATCCCTGAAAAGCCTTGCTTCGCTCCGACAAGGAATCCAATCACCACCAGGAGCATCGGCCACGTCAGCAACCAATGCGGAAGCACGAAGAAGTCGAGCTTATCCAGAAGGATCAGTGTACCTACGGCGATAATGACGATGCCGACTATCCTTCTGTTATCCTTATGCGGATGATGGCCTCTTTGCCCTGTCGTTGTGTTGCTCATAGCGTTTGATTTATACCCGAAATAACGACAGAAAAGGCCCTCCGGCCATCCATTTCAGGGCAGCAGAGGCAGTTTATCGGTGAACACCGGGTTTTTTAAGGGCGAAACCGGAGGCACATCTAACGCATCCTCGCATCGAACGCGTACCGGCCAGGTCCGACGAAGAAGAGTGTTACAAAGCACGTCAGCAGAAGCGACGGGACCTCTTTTCGGGCGAAGGGATCGTCAGCATGAACGACAAACACGACGGTCGCCATGGTGATGATCAGTGGGATCAACGCATAACGCGTGAAGAGTCCCAAACCGAGAAGGATGGCACAAACAAATTCTGCCAATACCGCAAAGAGGAATGTGATTTCAGACCCGAGACCGTAGGGATCGCCAAACGCGTGGAAGCGTTCATTGAAGTTGGCGACCTTCGGCCATCCATGCGTGAGCATGACACCTGCCGACGCAACTCTGAGAACTAGCAATCCAAAATCAAGAGAAAGGGGCGCAATGCGCAGTAATCTTCTAAACATTAGTTGCCAATAATTTGATCTAGAATTTCCTTATCCAGTGGATTCACTTTTGAGGGGAAAAACTGTACACGGGTGGCGTCTTCGTTAACAAGGTACTTGCAAAAGTTCCACGACGGAAGTTTTCCCGTCATGCCTTCCAGCCATCGATACAGGTCGTGGCGGTCTTTGCCTTTCACGCTAATCTTCCCAAACATTTGGAAAGTGACGCCATAATTTTTCGAGCAGAACGCAGCAATCGCATCGTTGTCGGCTGGCTCCTGCCATAAAAAGTTGTTTGCCGGAAATCCAAGCACGACTACCTTATCGCCATACAATTCGTGCAACTTTTGTAGGTCGGCGTATTGCGGTGTAAAACCACATTTGGAAGCCGTATTCACAATGAGAAGTTTCTTTCCCTTATATCGGGAAAAGTTGATGGGGGTACCGTCAAGCGCCGGGATCTCAAAATCATACAACGAGCCTTCGAACTTCTTTGATCCGCGAGCGGCTGAAAGTTTTTCAGATAAAAACGATGCGATACCCATGCCGGCAAGGATAAGTAAAGGAACAGTCAGAAATATGATCTTCCTGTTCACACTATATTATAATTCGTCCAATATTTGTTTGTCGAGTGGATTGACCTTTGAATCAAAGAACTTCACCGTACCGTCAGCCTTTACAAGATACTTGCAGAAGTTCCATGTCGGTTCCTTTCCGGTTTTTTCCTTGAGCCAGGCATACAGGGGATCCTGATCTTCACCCTTGACGGAAATCTTTTCAAACATCTGGAACTTCACGCCAAAGTTCTTTTGACAAAACTCAGCGATCTCTTCGTTCGATCCCGGTTCCTGTCCTCCAAAATTGTTGGCGGGGAATCCGAGTATGACAACCTTATCGCCATAAAGTTCATGCAGCTTTTCCAGGTCGGCGTACTGCGGCGTGAAGCCACACTTGGACGCTACGTTCACAATGAGCAGGTTCTTACCCTTGTAACGCGAGAACTCGATCGGCTGGCCGTCGATTGAATTCTTGGTGAAGTCGTACACCGTCGGAACATTTGTGGTAAACATCAAAGCAGTAACGATTAACAGGAATTTCATAGTGCGGGGGTTTTGCTAATTAACGAGCAAATACTTTGCCCGTCTGCTCGCTAATATAGGCGTTACGAATGATACTGTCTACTACATTCTTTCGGGTACATCGATGCCCAAAAGATGCATACCAATGCGGATAGTGCGCCCCACCGCTTCGGAAAGTGCGACCCGAAAACGCACGCGGGCCGGATCGGCCTCGGAAAGGACCGGAATCGATTGATAGAACTGGTTATACTCTTTTGCGAGTTCGTATACGTAGTTGGCGATCAGCGCGGGGGAATACGTAGCACCAGCTTCACGTACCCGTTCCGGAAAGCGGCTCAGCACAATAACCACTTCACGTTCTGCAGGCTCCAATGCGACATTCTCAAGCCCTTTTACCGAAGCTGTAACGCCAGCAGCCTCTGCCTTACGCAACAGTGCCCGAATACGGGCATGGGTATATTGGATGAACGGTCCGGTGAAGCCCTGCAGCTGAATGGACTCGTTTGGGTTAAACAGCATTCGCTTTTTTGGATCAACCTTGAGGAGGAAAAATTTCAAAGCGCCCAACCCGATCATGTGATAGAGCGAATGGGCTTCCTCATCGGTCATTTCATCAACTTTTCCCAGTTCGCGTGTCTGCTTCTCTGCTTCGTCGATCATTTCCGCGATGAGGTCGTCAGCGTCCACTACAGTTCCCTCGCGCGACTTCATTTTACCCGACGGAAGGTCTACCATACCGTATGAGAGGTGATAGCACCGCTTCGCCCAGGCGTATCCGAGCTTCTCGAGGATCAGGAACAGCACTTTGAAGTGATACTCCTGCTCGTTGCCGACGGTGTAGATCTGACCCACAATATTCGGGAAGTCGTTGAAGCGAAGAACTGCTGTCCCAATGTCTTGCGTAATGTATACCGATGTGCCGTCGGCACGAAGAAGGACCTTCTCGTCGAGTCCTTCAGCGCGCAGATCCACCCATACAGAACCATCGTCCTTACGGAAGAAGATTCCATCCTCCAATCCTTTCAGTACGATTTCTTTGCCGAGGAGATAGGTTTGCGATTCATAGTAAAGGCGGTCGAATGAAACGCCCATAGCCCGGTAGGTGATATCGAAGCCTTCGTATACCCACCCGTTCATCTTCTCCCAGAGTGCAACGATTTCAGGATCTTTGGCTTCCCACTTGCGCAGCATTTCTGAAGCCAGCTGCATGATGGGCGCTTCTTTCTCCGCCTGTTCCTTCGGCACTCCTTTTTGAATAAGCGCATCCACTTGCGCTTTGTATGCCTTGTCGAACGCTACGTAATAGTTTCCAACAAGGTGATCACCCTTGATGTTCGCGGTCTGCGGTGTCTCTCCATCACCATAGAGCGTCCATGCCGCCATCGACTTGCAGATGTGAATACCCCGATCGTTAATGATCTGCACCTTGTGAACTTTGTACCCGTTGGCTTCCAACAGCTTGCTGACACTCCATCCCAGAAAGTTGTTACGCAGGTGTCCCAGGTGAAGGGGCTTGTTGGTGTTTGGCGATGAGAACTCCACCATGATCTCCTCTCCGGAAGGAGGTTGTATGCCATAGTTGGCCTCCCCATGAATGGATTCAAGAGTTGCAACCCAGGCACTATCATGAAGCGTAAGGTTCAGGAAACCTTTAACCACCTGGTACCTTGCCACGACACTCGAATGCGCAACCAGATAATCACCGATGCCTTTTGCTGTTTCTGCAGGGTTTTTGCCGCTGATGCGCGACAAAGGAAAACACACGACTGTATGAGACCCTTCGAATTCGGGATTGGTAGGTTGAAGTTGAATGGACTCAGGCGACTTACCGAAAAGGGCAAGGATTGCCTGTTCTATCTCACCGCGAAGAAGGGTATCCAGATTCATTTCGTGATTTGAAGTGCGCTTATATGCTTACCAATCGAGCAGGTAGGCAAAGATCAGCGGCGCCACGATGGTGGCATCCGATTCGATAATATATTTGGGCGTATCAATACTGAGTTTACCCCATGTGATTTTTTCGTTGGGAACAGCGCCGGAATATGAACCGTAACTCGTAGTGGAATCGCTGATCTGGCAGAAGTAACTCCAGAAAGGAATGCCATCCCTTTCAAGGTCCTGGTGAAGCATGGGCACGACGCAGATCGGAAAATCTCCCGCGATGCCGCCACCTATCTGAAAGAAGCCTACTCCGTCTTTTCCTGAGTTGTTGGTGTACCAGTCTGCCAGCCACGCCATATACTCAATGCCCGACTTCATCGTCGATGCCTTAAGTTCACCCCGGATGACATATGATGCGAAGATGTTGCCCATGGTGGAGTCTTCCCATCCGGGAACGACCATGGGAAGATTCTTTTCGGCGGCAGCCAGCATCCACGAGTTTGCAGGATCAATCTCGTAGTATTGCTTCAAGTCGCCGCTGTTGAGCATGCGATACATGAATTCATGTGGAAACAGTCGCTCACCACGATCTTCCGCGTCCTTCCACACTTTAAAGAGATGCTCCTGAAGGCGCCGGAACGCTTCTTCCTCCGGGATACAGGTGTCTGTGACACGGTTGAGGTGATTTTGCAGAAGGTCCCACTCCTGTTCCGGTGTCAGATCGCGATAGTTGGGAATGCGACGGTAGTGCGAGTGCGCCACGAGGTTCATAATATCCTCTTCCACGTTGGCACCCGTAGAGGAGATAATGTGGACCTTGTCCCGTCGTATCATTTCGGCGAGGCTGATGCCCAGCTCGCCGGTACTCATCGCGCCCGCCAGGGTGATCATCATCTTCTTGCCGTCGTCGATGTGCTTCTTGTACGCCCTGGCTGCATCCACCAGCGTCGCTGCGTTGAAGTGCAGGAAATGCTTTTCAATAAATGCGGAGACAGGTCCCTTATTGCTCATGACAGTACCAGCTTTGATTCGAGCGCGAAATTAGGAAATATGCCAATAACCGCGTAAGGAAATAGAGAAATACACACCCCCGCCAAGACCTGCGCAATCGGATGCCCAGCAACTTCAACACTTCAACACATGCGCACTTCAACACATACCGCAAAGCGGCCGCAGGCCTGCTTTATGGCAACTTCCTCAACGATGCCGAATTAATACAATACCTCAACCCCGTCGGCGGTGGGCCATCCGGAAACACGTGGCCTAAGTGGGCGTCGCAGACATTGCACATCACTTCCACGCGATGCATGCCATAGCTTCGGTCGTCTTCGTAGCGGATTACATTTTCGGCTACAGGCTCGGTAAAGCTTGGCCACCCGGTACCGGATTCAAATTTCGTTTCGGAGTCGAACAGCAGGGTACCGCAGCATACGCAAGCGTAACGTCCGGGATCGTGGGCTTCGCAGTATTTGCCCGTGAAGGGACGTTCTGTTCCTTTTTTTCGTGTGATTTGATAGACGTCAGGAGTGAGAATGCTTCGCCATTCCTCGTCCGTCTTGATTACTTTCTTATCTGGTTCAGGGTTTCCTTCTTTTGCGTAGCGCAATACATCGCTCCATTTCATAGTCGTCAGGGATCATTCCGCAATAACGGGCCTGTTGACGATGGAGTGTGCGGTGGCTTCCATGATCACGAAGGCGCTTTCGGCCATTCGGTTTTCGGTGTCCAGCGTTGGGTTGATTTCGACGATCTCCCAGGCACAAACCCGCGGGTCGCGTGCCAGGGCGGCGCTAAGTGCCTTCGCCTCGTCCACCGTGAGTCCGTTCGGTACAGGAGTACCGGTTCCCGAAGAAACCCGGCTGTCAATGCTGTCGACGTCAAGCGAGATGTAAATCAGGTCGCAGTGCGATAACATTTCAAGCGCGCGCTGGGCCATCACAACAGGTCCCAGCTTTTTAACCTCTTCGGTCTCGATAAAGTTTATGTTGTATTTATTAACGAGATAGTTTTCCGGTTTTTCGAGATCGCGCACGGCGATGTACACGATGTCTTCCGGCAAAATCTTTGGACCGGGCGTTCCCACATTCTTGATTTGCTCCCAGTATTCCACCGTTTCGCCACGAGGATCGTTCACCTTGCACTCGAGGTTGTCTATGCCGCAGGCCATAGCCAGGGGCATGCCGTGCATATTACCTGTTTGCGTTGTGTAGGGTGTATGAATGTCGGCGTGGGCGTCAATCCAGATTACACCCAGACGTTTCTTGGGATATGCTTTTCGGATACCGCAGATGGTTCCGTATGCAGTACTGTGGTCGCCCGCGATAACGAGCGGGAAATATTCGTCCAGGATAGTCTCGTATACTTCCAGGCAAACCCGTTCTTCCATGATGAGTACGCCGTCGATGAATTTCGCGTATGCATGTCGGGCGCCGTCGTAAAGCAATTCATTTACATCTTCAACCTCTACCAGCTCGTATTGTTTGAAGAAGTCGGAGTTCAGGTCCAGGCTCGCAATTTTCAGAGCCTCCACCCCCAGGCTGGCGCCGCGCGTACCTGCACCGATCTCGGACTTAACGGATATGATCTTAATTTCTTTCATAAAAATTCCAAGGTCAAAAACGAAAGGACAATGGCTTCAGTTACGGACTGAAAAGGCAGCCCGGCCTCCGGGGGCAAGAGGTCAAGAATCGGCCCGTGAAAGGTTCAACGCCATTTGTACCAACGCCTTTTGGGAGTATTGCAAAGATGGCAAATTTATCACAATATTGCACTCCCTTTGGAGGGGCGTTTGTACGATGGTTCAGCAACTCAACCAGCCGGGGCGTTGTTACCTGATCGACTTAAACGAATTCCTGGCATCACATGAAGAGTTATCGGGAGCTGATTGAACAGACCTTTGAGTTTCCGCAGAAGGAGTTCAAGGTTCGGGATCACGAGTTGTTGTTCAATGACGTGCCCCTCATGGACATCATTCGTCAGTACGGCACGCCGCTGAAGCTTACTTACCTGCCCCGCATCAGCGAGAACATCCGGTTTGTTCAGGCTACTTTCAACAACGCACTGGAACGCTTTCGCTATAACGGCACCTATACGTACGCCTATTGTACGAAGTCGTCCCACTTCTCTTTCGTACTCGAAGAAGCACTTCGCAACGACGTCCACATTGAAACGTCTTCGGCGTTCGACATACCCATCATCCGAAGCCTTGTGAAAAAGGGTCGGGTGACGAAAGACACGTACATCCTTTGCAACGGCTTCAAGATGCCGTTATATACGCAATACATCACCGAACTGCTCAACGAAGGGTTTCACAACTGCATCCCCATCCTCGACAAGATGGGTGAGTTCGACGTGTACGAGCGGGATGTCAAGGGCAGCTACAAAGTGGGTATCCGAGTCGCCGCCGACGAAGAACCGAAGTTTGAGTTTTACACGTCGCGTCTTGGCATTCGTTACAGCGACATCACACCGTTCTACAAAGAACGAATTGCACCCAGTAAAAAGGCGGAACTTAAGATGCTCCACTTTTTCATCAACACGGGTATCAAGGACACCGCATACTACTGGAGTGAACTCAGCCGCTTCATCTTCAAGTATTGTGAACTCAGAAAGATTTGTGATACGCTGGATTCGATCGACATCGGCGGCGGTTTCCCAATCAAGACATCCCTGACGTTCCATTACGACTACAAATACATGATCGAGCAGATCGTCGAGAACATCAAATGGATCTGCGACAAGAACAACGTACCGGTTCCCAACATCTTCACCGAGTTCGGTAGTTACACCGTCGGCGAAAGTGGTGCGCTCCTGTACCAGGTCATCGATCAAAAGCTGCAAAACGACAAGGAGTTGTGGTACATGATCGATGGCTCATTCATCACCCACCTTCCTGACGCCTGGGGCCTTAATCAGAAGTATGTGCTCCTCGCCATTAATAAGTGGGACGACCCCTATCACAAGGTCAACATGGGCGGTCTTACCTGCGACAGCATGGACTACTACAACTCGGAGGCCCACACCGGCGAGGTATTCCTACCTATGATTAACGACGAGGAACCGCTCTATATCGGCTTTTTCCACACCGGAGCTTACCAGGAGTCGCTCGGCGGTTACGGCGGTATCCAGCACTGCCTCATTCCGGCCCCCAAACACGTGCTCATCAACCGCAACGAAGACGGCGAGGTCGTCACGCAACTTTTTGCCCCTGAACAAAGCGCCGACAGCATGCTTAAAGTGCTCGGCTATATCGATCGGGACGCCTGCGGCGGGGCCTGAGAATTCCGCTTTTTCGTACGTATAGCGCAGCCCGCGCACCCCGGCGGGATTTTGTGCGAAATCCCTTCACGTTTCCGGCGAATTGCCTTAAATTCATTCTCATACCCGCCTGACTGCACCAAACGAGACCACTTATGAAGTGTCCGTATCGCATGTCCGCCCTAAAACCAGAGCCCATGCTGCGGACGGTTTTGTCAACCTAAAAAAATACCACCATGAAAGTCTACGATGATAAACACATCAAAAACATTGTCCTGCTGGGGGCGCCCAAAACCGGCAAAACCCTTCTTGCTGAGGATATGATTTATGAAGCCGGGATCATACACCGCAGAGGTACCATCGAAGGCAAGAACACGGTGTCCGATTACCACGAAATTGAGCAGGAACGGGGAAACTCAGTTTTCGCCACCCCGCTGCACACGGAGTGGCGAGATTACAAGATCAACATTATCGATACACCTGGATTTGATGATTTCGCAGGAGAGATGATCTCCTCCATCCGCGTGGCCGACACCTGCGTGATGGTCATCAATGCACAACACGGCGTGGAAGTAGGCACCGAACTGATCTGGAACTACATTGAGAACTTCGACAAGCCCGTAATCTTCGCGATCAACCAGCTCGACCACCCGAAGTCGTCGTACGACAGCGCCCTGAGCTCTCTCCGGGAACGCTTCGGCAACGCCATCACACAGATGCAGTACCCCGTTAATCAGGGTGAAGGCTTCGACTGCATCATTGACCTGCTGAAGATGGTGATGTACAAATTCCCACCCGAAGGAGGCAAACCGCAAAAACTCCCGATTCCGCAGTCTGAAATTGAAGAGGCGACCATGCTGCACAACGAGCTGGTCGAAAAAGCTGCGGAAAATGACGAGCAGTTAATGGAGAAATATTTCGAGAAGGGTACGCTCGACGAGGATGAAATGCGGGAAGGGCTGAAACTGGGAATGATCCATCGCGACGTCTTCCCGGTATTCTGTATGTCGGCCAAGAAAAACATGGGGAGCGGTCGCATGATGGGCTTTATCGACAACGTGGCACCATCGCCACGCGAAGCGCGTCCCGAAATCACCGTAGATGGACAGGAAATTCCTTTCGATCCGGAAAAACCAACGGTGCTGTTTGTATTCAAATCGCACCTTGAGCCCAACCTGGGCAAACTCTCCTACTTCAAGGTAATCTCAGGAGAGGTCACAACAAACACGGAACTCGTCAACAGCCAAACCGGCGCGCTGGAACGGTTTCACCAACTGTTTATTATGGACGGGAAGAATCGAAATCCCGTCGACAAACTTGTCGCGGGCGATATCGGCGCGACTGTCAAGCTGAAAGACACATACACAAACCAAACGCTTCACGCGAAAGGATATGACGTTACGATCGCACCTATCGACTTTCCCGAACCGCGGATTCGCACGGCAATCGTTGCACACAGCAAGAACGACGATGAAAAGATCGGCGAAGTACTTAGCAAAATCCACCAGGAAGATCCAACGCTGAACGTGGAGTATGCAAGAGAACTCAAGCAACTGATCCTGAGTGGCCAGGGAGAACAACACCTCTCCGTTTGCAAGTGGTACCTGGACAACGTGTATAAGATCGGGGCCGACTTCGTATCGCCACGCATTTCGTACAGGGAAACCATCCGGAAGTCCGCCACCGCATCGTATCGTCATAAAAAGCAATCAGGTGGTGCCGGACAATTTGCCGAAGTGCACATGAGAGTGGAGCCGTATATAGAAGGAATGCGCGAACCTACGGGTGTGAGCATTCGCGGCAAGGAAGAAATCGACCTCGAATGGGGTGGAAAGCTCGTGTTTTACAATTGCATTGTCGGTGGTGTTATCGATCAGCGTTTCATTCCGTCCATACTCAAAGGGGTGATGGAAAAAATGGAAGAAGGGCCCATCACAGGTTCATTCGTGCGGGATGTGCGGGTGATTGTATTCGACGGCAAGATGCACCCCGTTGACTCCAACGACATCTCTTTCAAGATAGCCGGCATGATGGCATTCCGTGAAGCCTTTCTGAAAGCGGAGCCGCAGCTGCTTGAACCTATTTACGATGTCGAGATCAATGTTCCTGAAGAAATGATGGGCGATGTCATGGCGGACCTGCAGACACGTCGGTCGATTATCCTGGGTATGGATTCGCGCGGCTCGGTACAGATTATCAAGGCACGGACTCCTCTTGCGGAACTTGATCGCTATACCACAACGCTGCGTTCGCTGACGCAGGGAAGAGCATCCTTCCGTCAAAAGTTTGCGGAATTCGCTCCTATTTCATTCGACCTGCAGCAGAAACTCGCCAAAGAGTTTCACGAGGTTGAAATGGCCTAGGAAATTGTTTTCTGACTCAAAGAGCGAGGTGTGTAACAACACACCACAGGATTGGTACGCTCTGAAATCCACTTTGGAGGGCACCGTAATCGATTGCTAAAATCGGGACATTTTATAGATTTGTCATCCGCCCCGGCCCTATGAGCAACGCGATCGTCATAATCCCTACGTTCAACGAGCGTGACAATATCGTAGCTATCGTTGACGCCGTATTTGCCCAACCCAAAGATTTTGACATCCTCGTTATTGACGACGGCTCACCGGACGGCACGGGAGAGTTGGTGAAAAAAATGCAGGCGGACTACAACACTCCAACCCAAACACGCCTGCACCTCATCGAACGGAAGGGAAAAATGGGACTCGGCACCGCTTACCTGACCGGGTTCCAGTATGCCATCGAGCGAGGATATGAATACATCCTTGAGATGGACGCGGATTTTTCTCACGATCCAAAAGACCTTCCGGCGCTGTATCTCCAATGCTCGGAGTTCGGGTATGATGTTGCAATAGGATCGCGTTATGCAACAGGGGTTAACGTGGTTAACTGGCCCATCGGCAGGGTGCTGCTATCGTATTTCGCGAGTACGTACGTAAGGCTTATTACCGGCATGCCGATACGGGATACGACAGCGGGATTTGTTTGCTATCGCAAGGAGGTCTTACAAACCATTCCCCTCGACCGTGTCCGCTTCGTAGGTTACGCCTTTCAGATCGAAATGAAATTCCTCGCCTGGAAATATGGCTTCCGTCTCTGCGAGGTTCCTATCATCTTCACCGAACGCGTCCGCGGCGTATCAAAAATGTCTGCGGGAATTTTCAAGGAAGCGTTTTTCGGTGTGCTGCAGATGACGATTAAGAGCTGGTTTAAGAAGTATATCCCTGCTGTGGAGTAGGTAGTGGGCAGTGGGATGGCGCCGGCCGGTCAATCAAAACGTATCGCCTTAATCGGATTAATCCTGGAAATAATCATCGTTGGAAGCAACAACACCGTCGCGACGACGATGAAGGTGATGACATTCAGTACGAGGACAATCTCCCAGTGCCAGGAGATGGGCACTTCGCTCATGTAGTAATCGGCTGCGTTGAGGGTGATGATGCGGAAGCGGTCCTGGATGAAACACAATCCGAGACCAACGAGGTTACCAATGAACAGTCCTTTTAGAAGCAGGTTGATTCCACCGTACACAAAGACGGAGCGTATGAATCGATCGGAAGCGCCCACGGCTTTCAATAATCCGATCATTTGAGTGCGTTCCATCACGAGGATCAGGATAATGGAGATCATGTTCACACACACCACGGTGAGGATGATAACGAGGAGGATGTTTACCTGTCGACTAACCAGGTCGAGCCACTCAAACACCTGGATGAAGCGATCCCGGACGCGTTCAATGTTTAGGTCGTAGTCGAGGCGTTCGGCAATGGCATAACCAGCAGGATCAATCTGCTGAACATCCCAAGCAAAGACTTCAAGTCCCCCGCAGATGCTGTCCGCCCAATTGTTCAATCGCTGAATAAGTCGGATGTCGCCGATAATATGATGCGCATCGAAGTACTCCGACAGGTTCGTTTCATAGATGCCCGTTACTTTCAGTCGCCGAAAGCGGGGTGGATCCTGGAAGAAGTGGACTATGAGGTCGTCACCTACGTGTGCGTTGAGTTTGTCTGAAATGACCTTGCTGATGACGATTTCATTGGCGTAGCCGGAGTCCGGGAGGTTGATGAACGACCCTTCCACGATGTTTTCCTGAAACAGTTTCTGATCGAAACGTTTACCCACACCCTTCAACAATACACCGAGCACTTCTTCTTTAGTTTTGATCAGTCCTGCCTTGACAGCGAACTCCTGCACATGGCGCACATAAGGAAACTCATCAGGCCTCGTGAACAACGGGATGTTGTAATCCATAGGCGCGCCTTCGGGAGAGTTGTTGGTCGTGAAGCGCGTGACAAGAAGATGGCCGCTGAAACCGTAGATCTTGTTCTGAACGGTCTCCTGAAATCCTTTCAGGATGAGGAAAGACACGATAAGTGCGGCAAGGCCAATGCCGATGCTGAACACAGCGATCTTGTGAATGGCCGATGAAAAGCCGCGTCGTTGTTCACGGCTTATTCTCCGCGCAATGAAATACGATAGGTTCAATTAATTGTTATCTTTCCGTCGGACTATGCAAAATAGGATTTGGAAACTGAACGACCAACACATCCTGTTATCCCTAACCACAAACGTTCATTAATGACCCGGCTTATTCTGATTGCACTTTGTCTTACTTCGTTCGTTCACTGCGCAGATCGGCGTCCGGTAACCACGCCGGAAGAGCCGCCAAGGCTGGAGGTCGGCGCTATGCAATTCGATCAGTATCTGCCGTTGCTTGACGGGAAACGCGTGGCTCTTGTTGTGAATCACACCTCGATGGTTGGCGACCTCCACCTGGCTGACACGCTGAAGGCACTGGGCGTCAACCTCGTGAAGATCTTTGCGCCTGAGCATGGATTCCGCGGAACTGCGGATCCGGGAGAACACATTGAAGACGGTGTCGATCGCAAGCTGGGATTGCCTGTGGTTTCGCTCTATGGAAGCAACCGCAAGCCGACGCCTGAGCAGCTGGCAGATGTCGATGTAGCTGTATTTGACATCCAGGATGTAGGCACACGTTTCTATACGTACATCAGCACGTTGCACTACGTTATGGAAGCGTGCGCAGAAAATGGTAAGAAGGTTCTGGTACTAGACAGGCCAAATCCCAACGGATACGTCGATGGTCCGGTGCTCGACACGGCGTTTCGATCGTTTGTAGGCATGCATCCAATTCCCGTCGTGCATGGACTAACGGTGGCAGAATTGGCCAAAATGATCAACGGTGAAGGATGGCTTGCTGGTGGACGTCAGGTTGACCTGGAAGTGGTCCCTGTCAAAGGATGGTCGCGCGATGAATTTTATTCCTGTCCGGTTCGTCCTTCCCCCAACCTGCCTAACGATCAGGCAATCCGGCTTTATCCATCATTGTGTTTCTTTGAAGGCACCGTCATCAGCGTGGGCCGCGGCACACAGACGCCATTTCAGGTGATTGGAAATCCTTTGCTCGTCGACATGGAGTATCACTTCACACCCGTGAGCATCGAAGGGATGATGAAGAATCCGCCATTCGAAAACCAGGTTTGCTATGGATTGGATCTCCGTAACGTACCGGTTGAGCGGCGTCTGAACCTTCAATATGTTATTGATATGTACAAAGCATATCCGGATAAGAAGAATTTTTTCACGAGGTATTTTGATACCCTGGCGGGAACGGATCAGCTTCGTAAGCAGATTGAACAGGGCCTTGCGGAAGCAGAGATTCGGGAGAGCTGGAAGGAAGGGCTGGAAAGGTATTTGGAGATGCGTGAGAAGTACCTGTTGTATCAGTAAGCAATGGGCAGTAGTACGCCGCCATGCAGTTGGCACTTATCGTCCCGTTAGGCACGAGATGTTTGTAGAAAGGACGTAGCTATGAAACTCGTCCCGTAGGGACGAATGTTTGCGACTCAGAAGTTGGGAGTAATGAGGGTAACCGCTGTGAAAGAGGTTAGGGGTAGCTAAATGACATGACCAAAAAAGAAAAAGTCAACGACATCATCCGAATACTGGAAAAGCTGATCCCGGATCCACCGATTCCACTGGATCACAAGGATGGCTATACGTTGCTGATCGCGGTATTGCTATCGGCGCAGTGCACCGATGAGCGCGTGAACAAGACAACGCCCATTCTATTCAAGCGCGCGGACAATCCATACGACATGATCAAACTGTCTGTGGATGAAATACGGGAGATCATCAAACCATGCGGACTGTCTCCCATGAAATCAAAAGGCATTTATGGCCTGTCGAAAATCCTCGTTGAAAAGTACGATGGCAATATTCCGGATACCTTCGAAGAACTGGAGGCATTACCGGCTGTAGGACACAAAACAGCTTCGGTGGTGATGACGCAATGGTTCGGAAAGCCCGCCTTTCCCGTCGACACCCACATACATCGGCTTGCGTATCGATGGGGACTCTCCGACGGCAAGAGCGTTGCCCAAACTGAACGCGACCTCAAACGGCTGATTCCGGAAGAGAAATGGAAGACCCTTCACCTTCAGATGATTTACTTCGGCCGGAAGTATTGTCCGGCACGAAACCACGATTGGAAGAAATGTCCGGTTTGTTCGAAGTATATGAGAAGAGAACTTAGGGGGAAGGAGGGAGTTGCAAGAAGTAAGAAGTAAGTAGCGAGAAGTGGGTGGTTAATAGTCGGGGACTAAGGGGAATCGGTAGGCGGTGTAGGTGGGATCACCCTTGTAGAGACTGGGCGTCTCTGTAAATCCAAACGATTACTAGGTTGAATTCATCGGTCCTTCGACAGGAGACCGATAATTTGTAATCGATGGGTTCGTGCGCGCCGGGCCCCTTTAGGGGATTAGGGGGGTGCGCGGTAATTAAGTGATCGGTGATCGCGGGTATGGTAGAGACGGCCTACCAGGGCGTCTCCGAAGAATCCCAACAGGTGATCGATGAAAGAATTTTGATATATCAAAATACGAGGTATTAAATTTTAGTCGCTATTCGCGTTACTTGCACCCTCCCTAAGCGGAACTATGCCAGATTTACGAATCATTTTCATGGGCACGCCGGAGTTTGCCGTGCCAAGTCTGAAGATTCTCGTCGAAAATAACTTCAACGTCGTAGCTGTCGTGACGGCGCCAGACAAACCGCAAGGGCGCGGAAGGAAGGTTGCATTTTCAGCGGTAAAGAAATGCGCATTGGAGTACAACCTTCCGGTACTTCAACCTATAAACCTGAAGTCGCCCGACTTTCTCAGAGAACTCAAATTCTTCAACGCCAACCTCCAGGTGGTCGTCGCCTTTCGGATGCTTCCGGAGGCGGTGTGGTCGATGCCTAAATACGGAACTATCAACCTCCACGCTTCACTCCTGCCCCAATACCGCGGCGCGGCTCCCATCAACTGGGCCATCATCAACGGCGAGACGGAGACCGGCGTGACGACCTTCTTTATTCGCCACGAAATCGACACAGGAAACATCATCTTCCAGGAAAGAATACCCATCAGCGCAGATGACAACGCGGGCACGCTTCACGACAAACTCATGACCGCAGGCGCGGAGCTCGTGCTTAAAACCGTACGCGCCATCGCATCAGGAAATTATCCTGTTCAGCCCCAGCCCATGGTATCCGATCTGAAAATTGCACCGCGAATCCACAAAGAAACCTGTGCCATCAACTGGAACAGCAAGAGCAGTGACATCGTGAATTTTGTTCGCGGTCTTAGTCCTTACCCCGCAGCATGGACGACATTCAATGGCCGACATTTCAAAATCCTCAAAGCAACCGCAACGGAACGCGATAGCAACAATCACAAACCCGGTGAGTGGGACACCGATAACAAATCCTTCCTCCATGTGCGTACGGCTGATGGCTGGGTAAATATTCTTGAATTGCAAGCCGAGGGCAAGCGAGCGATGACGACGCAGGCTTATTTCCTGGGAAATAGGCTGTGACCTATGTGCCCTATGTGGTTCAAGAATTTTTTTTTGAACCACATAGTTACACCAACCATAGCGATAAAAACACGATCCCGATCAGTGAGACGATATTTAGTACGATACCTGCGCTTAACATATCAACTAACCGGATGTGGCCGCTCGCAAACAAAATGGCGTTGGGCGGTGTAGAGATGGGAAGACAAAAGGCACAACTTGTCGCCAGCGTAACAGGCACCGCCAGCACAGTCGGATCGTATCCAAGTCCATCCGCGATGCCGAAGACGACAGGAACAAAGATGGTCGTCAGCGCTACGTTGCTCATCAATTCAGTAAGGAACAGCGCAATACCTGCCAGCACCAGAGTAAGAACCCACAGGTCGATTTGCCCCCAGGACGTAACGCCATCTCCAATCAACTGAATCAGGCCAGAATCCTCCAGGCTTTTCGCGAGGCACAATCCGCCGCCAAACAGAATGAGAATTCCCCAGGGGAGCTTCTTCATATCTTCCCACGTGAGGAGGAATTCGCCTTTGCGGAAATTAGTTGGCAAGGTGAACATTAAAAGACCTCCGATCATGGCGATGAGCGTGTCGTCAAGGATTGCCCGGTCCTCACCCCGCCCATAGAAAATAACGCTAAGCAAATCATTGATA
>DATCLO010000203.1:0-3097 GCA_036563875.1 Cyclobacteriaceae bacterium | reverse complement strand
TCACAAATCGCTGATCGCAAATCGCTAATCGCCAATCAACCCGCTTCCATCTGCCGGCGCTCCATACGCCTCCACCTCAAACAACGAGTATCCCCACCTTTCATTCACACGCTTCGTAGCAAGAACCTTGACGTAACGCATCGGCGTCGAGTCAAGACTTAACTCATCCCTATCGCCATCTCCATCGGATACCGTTGCAACCGTATTCCACGCCTTTCCATCACGCGATGCCAACACACTGTATTCTTTCGCGGAAGCGCCTTCCCAGGAAAGCACAAGCTTCCGCACGGCGTAGACTTGTTGCAGATCGACAGCTATCCAAGCTGTATCGCCCGGCGCGCTGGACCAACGGGTGGTGGGATCTTCGTCGATGAGGTTATCAGCGTGGAACATCGGGCTTTCATTCTCGGCGGACGAAATGGTGGCAGTATTTCCATGATATGAAGCTATGTTGCCAGTCCCGTCTTTTACGACTTCAACCCGATACTCCTTCGTCGACGAAAACCCGTTCTTTTCCGTCGCCTTAACAACGAACGTCCCCTTGCCTGGTTTGCCCGTCAACCGCAGCGTTACCTTTCCCGAAGGCGTTGTTTCCGCTTCAAAGACTTCGCTCTTAGAATTCTCAATGATCTCAAATCGTATGTCGGAATCCTCCAGATGTGTTGCTGCTTTCAACGTCATGAAATCGTCATACGTCAGCTGACGGGTAGACACTTTCCTCGGTTGCGCTCCATATATTAATGGCATGCCTGTCAACCATTGCACACCATGGCGAAGCAGCGCCTGGTAACCGGGATTGTTCTTTGCCTCCTCATCATGACCCAACGTCAGACTCATCACCTTTCCGCGACCTACAGGATGCCACCACATGACGGGATGATTTTCCGCCCGGGCTATGACATGGAAGTCGCGCGTCTTTGGCTCAATAAAATACAACTCGTCCTTAGTGAAGAAATCATCTGTGGCCAACGACACAGGGTGTTCGGGTCGATTCTTTCTGAAAGGATATGTGTACCCCCAAAACTCCATGTTGGTAGTAGATACCTTGAAACGCTCCGGCACCGTTGCCGGTCCCCCGATAAATATCGCGCCCATAAACTCTTCATACCGATCCCAGTTCAGCAGGCTAAGAATGCCGCAATGTATCGTGAAGTATGCTTTGCCGTTGGCGACGAATTCGTACAAGGCATTCAACTGTTCCTCAGTTGGCGTGAGGAATATGGAATTGCTGATGACCAAGTCAAACGCTGCAAGGCGATCGGGATGCAGCACACTCAAATCGTCTGATACTTCAACCGTTGCAATTCCCTGAAGTATTTCGATCACCTTGTCATTCTGAAACTCATGTATCCACGGTGGGTATTCCTTCTTCTGATAGGGATCATTCCCGTTGCCCGTAATAATCAAAACGCGGGGAAGTTCTTGTCCTTCGCATACAATCGAGAAGAATATCAGGACAACCGAAATGACTGATCGAAACGTCATTGCGAAATGGGTTATTTCTTTGCTTCAGCTCTTGACATTGACCCTGGCTTATCCAAAATGCCTAAAAGCCACTTTGCGCCATTCGTGAAAAGGGCTTGAAAGCCTGAATTCTGCTGTGACATCTCAGCATGGCCCAACGTGAGGCAAAGGACTTTTCCCTTTCCCCAGTTCCGTGTCCACATGATCGGATGATACTCCGCCCGCGCAATGACCTCAACATCTGGTGTTGTAAACTGGACAAAGTACAGCTCGTCTGCCGTTTTGAAATCTTCAACACCTTTTACTATCGGATGCCTGTAGCTGTTGGATTCCGCTTCCCAGCCATACCAATAGTCGCACGTCTTTACCTCGAAGGTCTTGAAATCGTCATGCTGAATAAACCTCCCACCAAGCATTTCCGTGTATTTGCGAGCATTGACGAATGAAACGTGACCGGCGTGAACTACGAAGTACGGCTTGCCTGATTCGACGAACTTGAAAAATGCTTCCTGTTGCTTCTCGTTGGGCTCCAGGAACAACGAGTTGTTTATGATCATGTCGTAGCCATTCAACGAATCATCGCGCAACACTGAAAGGTCAGATGTAGCTCTTATCGTTGCAAAATCTTTGACGTACTCAGCCAACAGGTGATTGTAGTGCTCGTGATGCCAGGTACCGTACGGATGATCGGCCGGCCGCTTGCTTTCGCCGGTAATTAAAAGAATCTTGAATTTCCTCTGCGTCTGCGCTGCGGCTGGCGTCAGCGCAATGGCGACAATCAACAATAGCAATACTTTCCACATAGCGCCTTTTTTAAGGAAGCCAAAATAGGAGTGCGGAAAAACCGGATGATTGTAAAAAAGCGAACTACTCAGCCGTGACGAACAGCCGGTTGATGGGCAATTTGTCTGCACTAAAAGCAGAGGGGATCATTCCTGTGAACGCTTTGAATTCCCTGATAAAGTGCGACTGATCGAAAAAGTTGTACTCGTGGGCCAGCGAGGTAAGATTGGAAACGTCACCGCGGCTCAAACGCTGCAACGCTTTCTGAAACCTGAGTATTCTTAAGAACTTGGCCTGGCTGAATCCCACGTTCTCCAGGAAAGCCTTTTGCAGGTATCGTTGCGAAACATTCAGCTTAGATGCCAGCTGGTTGAGATCGTGGGTTCCCTGATGTTCGTACAAATAGCTAACTGCAGCCTCAGTCAATCTATGGATGGTCCTTTCCTCATGCCACGCGAGAATGCACAGCAGGAAGGCGTCGGCGGCATCCGGCAGTTCGTTCACGTGATTATCGATCAGCAGGTCGCCAACCATTCGCGCGAACGACCCCGGAAACAAGTCATCCCACGGGATCACTTGGTCCGTCAGTTCATGCATGGGCACTTTCAGAAAGGACGAAAATGAATGAGGATAAAACCAGATCCCGAAACTGCGACCCTTCCCGACAATCTTTAGCGTGCGGGGTTTCAAGATCTGACCGATAACTTTTGCCCAGCTTTCCTTCGTTCCGTCTTTGTAGAAGTCCCACCCCACGCTGAACACCGCCTCGATACATCCATCAGCAAAGTAGGTGTCTTCAACAACGATGTCGTCGTTGTTTTCGAGGTAATAGTAGCACTTCACATACCTA